>NZ_JABXEO010000019.1:0-109047 GCF_013372585.1 Myxococcus sp. AM010 | reverse complement strand
GGCGTAGCTCAGCCGCCCGCCCCCATCCGCCCCGCGAGCAGGCCCAGCACGAAGGCCAGCACGGCCAGCAGTCCCGCCCAGAGGGGCGGGACGCCCTTCGCGCGGGTGGAGGCGGAAGGGCCCGCGACGCGCACCGCGCCCCCTTCCTCGGGGACGATGACGCGGACCTTGATGACGGCCTGGATGAGCACCGCTTCGACGTCTGAGAGGAAGCGCTCGTACTCCTCGGCCTGCAGCTCCAGCGGCTCGCCGTGCTGAAGCGCGTACCGCTTCGCCACCGCCTCGAAGCTGCGGAGCTGGGCCTCGCGCTTGGACACGTCCACCCAGCCGCACGTCAGCGAGGTCCCCTCACCCTTGCGAGGCACCAGGGAGATGGCCTGCCGCGCCAGCTTCCCGCCCGCGGTGCTGGGCCCCTCCGGCTCGTCGATGCGCAGCACCCGGTGCGGGCCCCGGCCATACAGCTTCGTCGACAGCGCGTCGCGGAGCTGCTCGGCCAGCAGCGCCGAGTGGTTCGCGAACATCGTCCGCAGCGCGGGCGCCTCCTCCTCGGCGGCCACCACCTTCGCGCCCAGGGGCTCCAGCGGGCTCAGGCGCACCACGCCCACGCTGGCGGGGGCCGCGCTGGCCTTCAGCGGGCTGGCGCGCTGCCTGGGAGGCTTCGGAGGCATGACGTCCGTGTGGACCTCGGTGGAGCGCGGCGCTGGCGGCTCGGTCCGCGCGCTCCGGGCGGCGCGGCCCGAGCGGCCCGCCCTGGCGGGTGGGACGGCCCCCATCCGCGTCTCCAGCGCGGGAGGCTCCAAGGGGGGCAGGTCCTCCTCCTGGGAGAAGGACGCCACGGGGCCCAGCCGCGTCTCCTCGGTGAGCGGCTCCACCGGGCCCAGGCGCGTCTCCTCGAAGCGGGGCTCCATGGGCCCCAGGCGCGTCTCCTCGGGGCGCGTGAGGAGCGGAATGTCCCGCGTCGCGTCCTCGTCCTCCTCCGGCGCGCTGCGTGGCGCCTCGGAACGCCCCGGGCGACCGGGTCGCCTCTTCCCGTCAGACATGTCCGTCCCTCTCCCAGGCGAGCATACTGCAAGGCCGGGCCGGCGCCCCTTCCCGGACGCCTCCCGGCCTTCACCGCCCTGGGCGTCGCGGACTCAGGCCCCCGTGGCCGGGGCCGGCGTCTCGCCGCGCGGCAGGACGGCCTGCATCACCAGGCTCAGCGTCACCACCAGCGCGCAGCCGATGACGTTGAACCAGAGGTAGCCCACGTCGGAGAGGAAGAAGAGGGCGATCACCGTCGCCTGGGAGATGACGGCCGCCGCGAACACGGCGTGGCCGCGCACCTGTTTCACGAAGAAGGCCACCAGGAAGATGCCCAGCACCGTGCCGTAGAAGATGGAGCCCAGGATGTTGATGGCCTGGATGAGGTTGTCCAGGAGCGACGCGAAGGTCGCGAAGGCCACGGCGACCAGTCCCCAGAACACGGTGAACAGCTTGGACGCCACCAGCACGTGCCGGTCCGAGGCGCCGGGCTGGAACACCCGCCGGTAGAAGTCCACCGTCGTGGTGGTCCCCAACGCCGTCAGCTCGCTGGCGATGGAGCTCATGGCCGCGGACAGGATGACGGCGATGAGCAACCCGAACAGCCCGCTGGGCAACCAGCGCTTCACGAAGGCGATGAAGATGTAGTCCGAGTCCTTCGTCTCCGCGCCCGGGAGCGCGCGCGCCACCATGTCCTTGGCCTCCTCGCGGACCGCGCTCGCCTGCCGCGCCGCGCCCTGGAGCAGCGCCCGCGACGCCTCGCCAGCCGCCACGTCGCCCGACTCGACGGCCGACAGGTAGCGCTCCACCTCCACGCGCTTGCCGGACTGGACCTGCTCCCACTTCTCCTCCAGCGCGGCGTACTCGGCCGCCTGCGCCGTGCCCTGCACGCGGGTGCGCAGCGTCTCGTTGAAGAGCAGCGGCGGCGTGCTGAACTGGTAGAAGACGAAGACGAGAATCCCGACGAAGAGGATGAGGAACTGCATCGGGATTTTCAGCACGCCGTTGAAGAGCAGCCCCAGCCGGCTCTCGGCGATGGAGCGGCCCGTCAGGTAGCGGCCCACCTGGGACTGGTCCGTGCCGAAGTACGACAGTGACAGGAACAGCCCGCCCGTGATGCCGGACCAGAAGTTGTAGCGGTCCTGCATGTCGAAGTCGAAGCTCACCAGGTTCATCCGGCCGAACGCGCCCGCGACGTCCACTGCCTTGCCGAACGACACATGCTCCGGCAAGCGCCAGAGGATGACCGCGGCGGCCACCACCATGCCGCCCATCATCACCACCATCTGCTGCTTCTGCGTCTGGCTCACCGCCTTGGAGCCGCCCGTCACCGTGTAGAGGATGACGAGCGCGCCCATGGCGATGACCGTGGGCTCCAGGGGCCAGCCGAGGATGGTGGAGAGGATGATGGCCGGCGCGTAGATGGTGATGCCCGCGGCCAGCCCGCGCTGGATGAGGAAGAGGAAGGCGCCCAGCAGCCGCGTCTTCAGGTCGAACCGCGACTCCAGGTATTCGTACGCGGTGATGACGTTCAGCCGGTAGTAGATGGGCACGAAGACGGCGCTGATGATGACCATCGCGATCGGCAGTCCGAAGTAGAACTGCACGAAGCGCATCCCGTCTTCGTAGGCCTGCCCGGGGACGGAGAGGAAGGTGACGGCGCTGGCCTGCGTGGCCATGACGCCCAGGCCAATGGTGGGCCACTTCAGCTCACGGCCACCGCGCAGGTACTCGTCGCTGGTGGCCGTCCCCCGGGACTTCCAGAGGCCCCACGCCACGATGGACGCAATCGTCCCGCCAAGGACGAGCCAGTCGAGCCCCGTCACGCGTACACCTCGGTGAGCACCCAGAACGTGGCGACGAACAGGACGAAGGTGCCCAGCACCAGGAGGTAGATGTTGCGCCACGAGCCCAGCAGCGGCGGCGCGTCATCGAGCTCGGGCCGGTGCGCGGGGGCGTCGCCGACGGGCTCACGAGGGGTCAGGTTGGGAGCGGTGCTCATTGAGAGAGGATGTTGGCTAGCAGGCGGTAGGCGCCGGGGACCCCGGCGGGGAGCTGACGGAAGAAGGCGAGGCCCGTGTAGACGAACGTGCCCTTGCCATGGCGGGCGACCAGCAGCGAGCCCTGGAGCGGCGCCTCGCCGGCATCGTGCATGGCGAAGACAGGCTGGTAGCGAGCGTCCCATGACGACGCGAAGTAGAGGCCGCGCTCCTGCACCCAGCCCTCGAAGTCCGCGGCCGTCAGCGCATTCGGCGCGCGCAGCAGCGGCTCATCGGCGCGCAGCGGCGTCATCACCGCCGTCTCATCCGTCACGCGCTCGCGGCCAAGCTCCAGCGGATAGGGCCCGACGAAGGACGTGAGCGGCCCCACGCGGCTGTTGGTGTTGTACTGCACCACCAGCCGCCCGCCGCCTTCCACGTACTGGAGCAGCCGCTCCCGGTGGACGATGAGGTGCGTGTTGGCGTTGAAGGCGCGCACCCCCACGAGGATGGCGTCGAAGCGCTCCAGCTTCTCCCGGGCCAGCCGCTCCTCGGGGAGCAGCGTCACCTCGTAGCCCACCGCGCTCAGGCTCTCCGCGACGCGGTCGCCCGGCCCGGGGATGTAGCCGATGCGCTTGCCCTTCATGGCCAGGGAGAGAGGCACCGCCGTGGCCGTGGACGGATGGCGCACCGTCAGCGGCGGGATGTGGGGATGGGACACGGAGCGGGCACGCCAGGACCAGGCGCGGTCTCCCACGTCGACGTCCACGGAGAGGTCCGCCTTCCGCGTCGAGCCCTGGGGCGGCGTCACCTGGAAGGTGATGGTGCGCTCGTCTCCGCGCGCCGCGAGCTTGAACTCGACCGACGCGGGCTCCACGCGCCAGCCGGGCGGCGCCACCATCCGCACCGTGCCCGGCACCTGGTCCATCCCCGCGGCCAGCACCACCGGCACGGCGCGGGACTCGCCGTTGGGGAACATGAGCACGTCCTGCGCCAGCGTGGCGGTGACGGGCGGGACGACCTCGAAGTCACGGTAGAGTTCGCCGCGCACCGGGTCCGTCCAGACGTAGACCACCGGACGCACCGCGCGGAAGCGCCGGCCCGCCACCTGGTAGTCGAACGCCACCGACAGCGCGGGGACGCCCTCCGGCTGGCCGGTGAGCGCGCGGTCCTCGCCCTCGAGCGTGTAGCGCCCCCCGGTGACGGGCTCGCGGAGCCAGTAGGGCGTGGAGATGGGCGCCGTCGCCGGCAGCGTCACCGTGCGCGACAGCTTCAAGGGCGCGTTCGCCCCCAGCGCCTTCCCCACGGCCTCGGGCTTCTCGCCCGGCAGCGTCAGCCCCACCCACTCGACGGCGGCGGGTGAGCGGTTCAGCGCCACCACGTCCAACGCCACCGGCAGCCCCGGGATGCCCGTGGGCGCGGCGGCGCGCACCTCCAGGAACAGCCCCGCGCAGGCGGCGATGAGCGCCTCCGTCTCACGCAGCTTGGGCGCCTTCCACGGGTGGGTGTCCGGCAGCGCGGTCAGCGCCTCGTGGACGCGGACGAGCGCGAGCAGGGAGCGGTGAGGGGCGCGCGCGTCGAACGCCTTCGTCGCGGCGGCCACCGCGCGGGACACAGCGTCGGAGCCCTTCCAACGCCTCCAGGAGAAGTCGAGCCCCTCGAACACGTCGCGCTTCGGGAGCGTCCCCGCCAGCGGCGTGAAGTACTCCGTGCTGGGGCCCCGGTCCGCGGCCTGGCCGAAGCCCTGGCTCTTGTGCTGGCTGCGGCTCTCCGCGGCCACCTCGCCCCACGACCGCCCGAGCAGCGCGTCGTAGCCGCCCACCTCCAGCTTCACGTAGCGGGACAGGTCCTCGTCGGGCTTGAACCACCACGAGGAGGCGTTCTGCAGCAGGCGGTCCGCCTTCCACGGCTTCACCTCGGAGAGCTGCTCCGGGAAGCGCTTCGGGTCGGCGGCGGCGATGAAGGCCTCCGCCGCCAGCAGCGCGGAGGCCGTGTGGTGGCCGTGGTTCGGCGGCTTCGTGGTGAAGCGGGTGATGATGACGTCCGGCTGGAAGCGGCGGATGGCGAGCACCACATCCGCCAGCACCTCTTCATGTCCCCAGATGCGCAGCGCCTCTTCCGCGCTCTTCGAGTAGCCGAAGTCCCGCGCCCGCGTGAAGAGCTGCTCCGCGCCGTCCACGCTCCGCGCGGCGAGCAGCTCGTGCGTGCGGATGAGCCCCAGCAGGGCGTCCTGCTCGGTGCCGATGAGGTTCTGCCCACCATCGCCGCGCGTCACGGACAGGTACCCCGCGCGCAGGCCGCGCGCGCCCACCAGCCACGCGAGCAGGCGCGTGTTCTCGTCGTCCGGGTGGGCCGCGACATAGAGCACGCTGCCCGTCACGCCGAGCCGCTTCAGGCCCGCCGCGATTTCACCCGCATGGAGCTGCCGGGGAGGCCGCGCCACCGCCGTCGACCCGATTCCAAGGCTCATGGCCAGCGTCATTCCGAGGAGCAGGTTCCGCATTCGGGCGGACCCTATAACAGGCCTCTTCCTCGCGCGCGGCTCACGTTCGTTGCGGGATGACACCCGCCGCCACGGCCGCACACGACGTGCGAGCGTGCACTTCCGGTGGCGCGCCCGCCCCGACCTGTTATCACGACATGCCGTGACGTCCTCGTTCTCGACCGCGTGGCTTCGCGGAGATGCGTCCGCGCGCTCCTTCCTTCCCGACGACTATCGACACCCTGAGGCGCGCGCCCGGGCCGTGGCCGCCGCCGCGACGCGCACGGTGTCGCCCGCGTTGCTGGACGTCCTCGCCGCGCAGAACGCGCGCCTCGCGCCCAGCCCCGCCCGGGAGCGCAACTTCGCGCTGCTCGCGCGGCCCGGCACCGTGGCGGTGGTGACGGGGCAGCAGATGGGCCTCTTCCTGGGCCCGCTGTACACGCTCTACAAGGCGGCGTCCGCCATCGTCACGGCGCGCGCGCTTCGGGAAGAAACCGGCCGGCCCTGTGTTCCCGTCTTCTGGCTCCAGACGGAGGACCACGACCTCCCGGAGATTGACCACTGTGTCCTCCCACGCCCGGGCGGAGGGCCCTGTCGCCTGGCGCTCGAGCTTCCGGATGCGGCAACGTCTCGAGCGCCCATCGCCCATCGCCACCTGGGACCGAGCGTCCTCCCCGCCCTGGCCACCCTCCGCGCCGAGCTGGAGGCAGAACCCCACGCGGAGGAGTTCCTCTCCCTGCTGGAGCGGGCCTACCGTCCCGAAGCCACGCTCGCGGGCGCCTTCACCGACGTGCTGTCATCCCTCTTCGCCGACGAGGGGCTCGTCTTCCTCGACCCGCGAGACGCACGGCTGGCGCCGCTGGCCGCGCCCGTGCATCGCTTCGCACTGCAGGAGGCGGAGGCGCTCTCCTCGGTGCTCGCGGCCCGAGCGGAGGCGCTCACCCGCGCGGGCTACACGGTGCAGGTCCACGTCCGTCCGGGCTCGCCGCTCAGCTTCTTCTCTCCGGATGCGCTCGATGGCCCGCGCTACCGCTTGGACCCGGCGGAAGCGGGCGCGTGGAGCCTGGTGGGCCACCCGGAGCGCCGCGCCATCACCCAGGACGCGCTGCACGCGGCCCTGGAGCGCGAGCCGCTGCGCTTCACCACGTCCGCGCTGCTGCGTCCCCTCCTCCAGGACACCTGGCTCCCCACGGCCGCGTATGTCGGTGGCCCGGGCGAGCTGGCCTACTTCGCGCAACTGGCGCCGCTCTACGCCCACGCGGGCCGGCCGATGCCGCTCGCCATTCCCCGGGCCCGCTTCCGCGTGCTCGATGACCGCGCGCGCCGGTGGCTGGGCAAGGTGGGGCTCCAGCCGGATGAGGTGAACGTGCCGCGCGACGCGCTGCTCACGCGGCTGGCCACGCGCAATGCCGCGGAGCCGCTGGAGACGCCCGAGGCCCTGGAGGCCCGCCTCTTCGGCGCGTTCTCCTCCGAGCTGGAGCGCGTCGCCGGACAGGTGTCGGCGGTGGACGCGAACCTCCAGGACGCGCTGCGCCGCACCCAGGGCACGGTGCGGGTCGCGGTGGCCCGGCTGACGGGCCGCTACCGCCGCGCGCTCGCCCGGCGCGATGCCACGGCGGCCGAACAGGTGGACCGCCTGCGCACCTTCCTCTTCCCGGAGGACGCGCCCCAGGAGCGTGTCCTCGGGCTGCCCTACTTCGCCTGCCGCATCGGGACGCGCGCCTTCACCCGGTTGGTGCTGGACGCGTGTGTCCCCTTCTCCGGTGACTCGAAGGACCTGACGCCATGAGCGCGAACGACACCGCCTACGGCATCGACGTGCTCGCCTTCGGCCCCCACCCGGATGACGTGGAGCTGTTCTGCGGCGGGCTGCTGGCGAGCATGGCCACCCGAGGCTACCGCACCGGCATCGTCGACCTGACGCGCGGCGAGAAGAGCTCGCGCGGCACGCTCCAGTCCCGCGCGGAGGAGACGGAGGCCGCCACCCGCGCGCTGGGCCTGGCCCACCGGGAGAACCTGGAGCTGCCCGACGGCTGGCTCAATCCGTGGGCGGGCTTCGACGCGCCCGAGCCCGAGCGCGCCCGCACCGCCGCCGTGGCCCGCGTGGTGGAAGCGCTGCGCCGCCTGCGTCCGGAGCTCGTCGTGGTGCCCTGGGAGCAGGAGCGGCACCCGGACCACGAGGCGGCCAGTGCGCTGGTGACGCGCGCCCTCTTCTTCGCGGGCGTGCGCAAGTTCGACGCGGAGCCCGCCGCGGAGCCCTTCACGCCGCGGCAGGTCCTCTACTACCCGCTGCGGCATCTGGCCGAGCCCAGCGTCGTCGTGGACGTCTCCGCCATCTACGAGCGCAAGCTGGCGGCGGTGCACTGCTACGCCAGTCAGGTGCAGCCCCGCCCGGACGCGCCGCCCACGCTGGTGGGCTCACCGCTGTCGCTGTCCTCGCTGGAGGCCAGGGATCGCTTCTATGGCGCGCGGATTGGCGTCACCCACGGCGAGCCCTACGTCCTCCGCGAGACGCTGGGACTGGCCGACCCGCTCGACCACTTCCGCAGGAATAGCTTCGCCCGGCCCCTGTTCTTTCCGGCACGCACATGAATGCCCCGCTCAACGTGGCCATCACCTGCTTTCCGACCTTCGGAGGCAGCGGCATGGTCGCCACGGAGATTGGCCTCGCGATGGCGGACCGGGGCCACCGCGTCCACTTCATCGCCCGGGACTTGCCGGTGCGCCTCCATGGCGCGAACCGGAAGGTCGTCTTCCACGAGGTGACGGAGAGCGACTACCCGGCGCTCCAGCAGTCCAGCACCTATCCCATCGCGCTGGCCTCCAAGATGATTGAGGTCGCCAGCTACGAGCGCCTGGACATCCTGCACGTCCACTACGCGGTGCCCCACGCCACCGCCGCGTGGATGGCGCGCGAGGTGCTGGGCCACAGGGCGCCGCGCGTCGTCACCACGCTGCACGGGACGGACACCACGCTGGTGGGAATCGACCCCAGCTACCTGCCGATTACGCGCTTCTCCATCATGCGCAGCGACGCGGTGACGGTGCCGTCCGCCTACCTGCGCCGCGCGACGTGGCGGGGCTTCGACATCCCCGAGAGCGTCCACATCGACGTCATCACCAACTTCGTGGACACCGCGCGCTATGCACCGGTGAGAGACCGCGCCTGCCTGCGCGCGCTCTTCCCGGCCCTGCACGACCATGAGCCGGTGCTCGTCCACGTCTCCAACTTCCGGCCGGTGAAGCGCATCACCGACGTGGCCGCCATCTTCACCGAGGTCCACCGCCACCGTCCCTGCCGGCTGGTGATGGTGGGAGACGGCCCGGAGCGCTCGCCCGTGGAGCGGATGCTGCGGGAGAAGGGCCTGGAGGGCCGCGTCGCGTTCCTCGGCAAGCAGGACCGCTTCGAGGAGCTGCTCGCCGCCTCCGACGTCTTCCTGCTCCCCAGCGAGCAGGAGAGCTTCGGGCTCGCCGCGCTGGAGGCGCTCAGCTGCGGCATCCCCGTGGTGGCCAGCGACCTGGGCGGAATCCCGGAGCTCGTCACGCACGGCGAGACAGGCTTCCTGGCGCCGCTGGGTGACGTCCCGGCCATGGCCCGGCACGTGCTCACGCTGGTCGAGGACGCGGAGCGCTGGCAGGGCTTCTCACATCGCGCGCGGGCGCGGGTCCTTGAGCGCTTCCAGAAGGAGCCCGCTGTCGACCGCTACGAGGCGCTCTACCGCCGGCTCCTGACGGGGCCCCTCCGTCGCTGAGGAGCCCCGGGAGCGCGGCGGGCTACTTCTTGTTCTTCCACTCCGCCAGCGCCTTGGAGACCTGGTCACGGTAGAAGAAGTTCTTGTCCTTCTGCCCCAGGTCCCACGCGGCCTGCGCGGCCTTGCGGGCCTCGGCGTACTTGCCCATCTGCGACAGGACGTCCGCGCGAATCCAGTGGGTGTACCAGGTGGGGTTGGCGGCCACGGCCGCGTCGGCGTGCTTCAGCGCGGCGGCGTGGTTCTTGGCGGTGCCCGCCAGATAGGCGGCGGCGCTCGCGTGCATGCTGGCCGTGCTCTTCTCCGCCTGCTCGATGTTGGCCTTCGCGAGGGCCGCCGTGTCCACGGTGATGGGCACGGAGACGCGCAGCTTCTCCCACTCCAGGTCCAGCCGCGTGCCGGTGTCCGTGGTGTCGGTGAAGAGGTACGTCAGGCGCTCGCGCGCCGGAATCGCCGTGGTGGTGGCGCTCACCGCGGCCACGTCCTTGGAGGCGTCATAGGGCGCGCCGCCCCGCCACAGCCCCAGGTCCGTGTTCAGCATCACCTTCCAGCCCTTCTGCGAGGGCAGGCTGACGATGGCGTACGAGCCCGCCGGGACGGCCTTGCCGCCGAAGGTGACGGGGTGGCTGAAGGTAATCTTCGTCGCCGCGTTGGCGCCGCTGCGCCACGCCTTGTCGTTGGGGACCAGCTCGCCCCAGACCTTCCGGCCCTTCACGGCGGGGCTGGAATATTCGACGGAAATCTCTGAGACGCCCACCTCCTGCATCACCTTCGCCGCGGGGCTGGGGGCCGGCAGCTTGAGCTGCGCCAGCGCGGGCATCGCCGACAGGGTCATGAGCGCGGAGGCCATACAGCCGAGAAGCTGGTTCTTCATCGTCCTCACTTCATCCTTTCCGACCCGGGAGGGGTCGCAGAGCCGGTGGAGTGTATAGACGAGGTCTGGCTCCACCTCACGTTCCACCTTGGCCCGCACCGCGTCATGCGGCGATCGGCCAGGGAGGGGCTCGGGCGCCCTCTACATACGAAGGGAGGTGGACATTCCGTGACATTGCGTGGTTCCTCCACGCGTCCACCCTGGCCATGCTGCGCGCCGAGGAGACCCATGAAGCTCACGCGGCTCGAGGTCCACCACTACCGGAACGTCGCCCCTGGCACCTCGCTGGTGTTCAGCCCGTCGTACAACCTGGTGTTGGGGGAGAACGGCACCGGCAGGACAACGCTCCTGGAGCTCATCTCCACGGTGCTCGGCTCGGACTTCTCCGGCCTCCTCCACGAGCCGTTCGCGCTGGAGTACGACCTGGCGTTTCCGGGCATGAAGCTGCACGTCTTCGTCCGGAACGAGGAGAACGCGCCGGCGCCAGACTCGGAGGCGCCGCCGCGAAAGGGCTCCGCGCTGATGCCGCTGCGCACGCCCGCGCTGGAGTCCTCGCTGCACCCGCGCATCGAGGTGGACGTGCGGTTCCATTCACCGTCGGCCAGGTTGGTGATGCGCGCGGACGCCGCGGGCATGGACTGCAAGGTGGACGGCGAGGCGGTGTGGTCGCGGAGCATGCACTGGTCGCTGCTGGACCGGTCGGTGTGGACGCTGCTGTTCATGGCGGCGCAGTACATCGACGCGGGGATGAAGGAGCGGCTCAAGGAGCTGCTGCGCCGCACGTTCCTGCTGGCGCCGCAGCGGTTCGATGAAGCGCTGGGGATGTTCGAGCGCATCGGCGCCATCCGCTACGCCATGGAGGTACGGGACGGCGAAGTGTTCCCGCTGGGGCTGATGGCGCTGCCCACGTGGATGCCGGGGTGGCTGCGCGAGCGGATGGAGCAGCCGTCTGTCACGGACGTGCTCGAGCTGACGCACGACGCGCGCGAAGGCAGCTTCCTGGCGAAGTTCGTCGCGCTGGCGGGCTTCGAGGCGGGCCGCTTCCGTGTGGAGGTGGTGGAGAAGCGCTCGTTCGAGAACGGCGGGCGCGTGGGCTTTGGAGGCTTCGGCTTCGAGTTCACGCGGCGCGACGGCCGGGTGATGACGCATGAGGCGCTGGGCTTCGGCCAGAAGCGATTGCTGTCGCTGCTGTACTACCTGGATGTGAATGAGGACTTCGCCATCGCGGATGAGCTGGCGAATGGCCTGCACCCACGCTGGGTGGAGGCGAGCATGCGGGAGCTGGGGGCACGGCAGGTGTTCCTCACCAGCCAGAATCCCCTCCTCTTCGAGCACACGCTCTTCCCGTCGGCCGAGGTCCTGCGGGCCTCGCTCCTGCTGTGTGGAAACACCCAAGAGGACGGGCCGGAGCGCATCGCGTGGAGAAATCCCACGCACGAGGCCGCGGGCCGGCTCTTCGACGCGCACGGGCTGGGCGCACACCCGCTGGCGGAGCTGCTGCGCCAGCAGGCGCTCTGGTGAGCCATCACGCCCGAGCACACGCTCCGACGCGGGGCATACCGCCTAGCTTGCCCGTGCATAGCGCCCCGGAGACTGGCCCACACGTCGACTGAACGCCGTGCTGAAGGTGCTCGCCGAGCTGTACCCGACGCGCTCGGCGACCTCGGCGATGGCGAGCTCCCGGCGGCGAAGCAGCCCCCTCGCAACGGCCATCCGCCAGTCCAGCAGGTACTCCATTGGGGGGAG
The DNA here is from genome assembly GCF_013372585.1 of Myxococcus sp. AM010. Classification (NCBI taxonomy): domain Bacteria; kingdom Pseudomonadati; phylum Myxococcota; class Myxococcia; order Myxococcales; family Myxococcaceae; genus Myxococcus; species Myxococcus sp. AM010. The sequence continues at coordinate 97,197 of NZ_JABXEO010000019.1, read as the reverse complement.
CCCCACGGTGCGCGTAAAGCGCTCAAAAAACGCCGAGCGCGAGAGCGCCGCGCTCTTCGCGAGCTGTGCCACTGTCCACTGCCGCGTGAGGTGACCGTGCATCTGCCGTATCGCGGGTGCGAGCCGCGCATCCGCCAGGCCGCGCAGGAGGCCAGGAGGCGCGTCGTCGCTCGATGTCGACCGCAGCGCCTCGATGAGCAGCAGCTCCACGAGGCGCGAGAGCACGAGGTCGCGGCCCGAGCGCTGCGCGCCCGTCTCGTCGCCGACGAGTCGTACCAGCACCGAGAGCCGCTCCACGCCTCGCACGTGCACCATGGCCGGAAGCAACGACACCATCAGGGCCGCGTCAGGTGAGTCGAAGATGAAGTAACCACCGAGCAGGCGCACATCAGGACGGCCGCCACGCGTGCCGTGACGCACCTCCCCCTTCGGCGCGGGCGTCGTCTTGGGATTGATTCGCTGGAGCGCCACCGGTTCGAAGCCGGACATGGCGAAGCCCGGCGTCGCCGGCAGGAGCACGAAATCGCCAGCCTCGAGCGTGATGGCGGGCTGGCCGTCGACAGCGAGTCGGCAGCGCCCTTCGAGCACGGCGCAGAAGCTCGGCTGGCCAAAGTCCGAGTAGCGGACACCCCAGCGGCCCGCGCCGCTGATGCCCTTCGAGAAGACGGCTCGTGGTTGAAGCAGGGCAATGACTTCCGAGAGAGGGTCGGTCATGGGCAGAGGGGTGGCGCGGCACTGTATGCCCGGACGCTCGCGAAAGAAATACGGACCCTACGTGGTGGAGCGTCCTGTCGGCCGCGAGTACCTTGGGATTATCGACGCCGCGCGAATCGCGGCAATGCAAGGAGTCGACATGAAAGCGACGTACGGATTCCGGGCGACAATGACTGCGTTCCCGGGGCGCGGCGATGAGCTGGCGGCCCTGTTGCTCACCGCGACGCGCGGCGTGGACCCACGGGCCCAGGCGCTTCTCACGGAGCTCGCCCCGCTCGTCACTGGCGAGCCTCGGTATCAGGACGAAGTGCCCGTCGGCGGCAAGCTCAACGTGGGAGGGTTGTCATGAAGACGGTGCTCATCACGGGTTGCTCCTCCGGCTACGGGCTTGAGACCGCGCGCCATTTCCATGCGCGGGGCTGGAACGTGGTCGCTACCATGCGAACGCCACGCGAGGACGTCCTCCCCCGGTCGGAGCGGCTGCGCGTGGTGCCGCTCGACGTGACGAAGCCGGAGAGCATCGCGGCGGCGCTGGAGGCGAGCGGCCCCATCGACGTGCTCGTCAACAACGCGGGCATCGGGCTGATGGGGGCCTTCGAGGCGACGCCGATGGCCACGGTGCGCGACGTGTTCGAGACCAACGTCTTCGGTGTGATGGCGATGACGCAGGCGGTGCTGCCCCTGTTTCGCGCACGCAGGTCGGGAGTGGTCGTGAACGTGACGTCCAGCGCGACGCTGTCGCCGATGCCGCTGGTGGCGGTGTACACCGCGAGCAAGGTGGCCATCGAAGGGTTCACGGCGTCGCTCGCGTTCGAACTCGAGGCCTTCAACCTGCGCGTGAAGCTCGTCGAGCCGGGCTATTGCCCGAGCACCCGCTTCACCAGCAACGGCGGCCCCCGCATGGAGGGGCTGTTCCCTGAGCCGTATGCGCCCTTCGCACAGCGCATCTTCGCGTCCTTCGGACAGCCGGCCGCGGTGACGCGCGAGTCCGACGTGGCCGAAGCGGTCTGGCTCGCCGCGAACGACACGTCGGAGCAGCTCCGCTTCCCCGCGGGTCCCGACGCCGTCGCGCTGGCTCAATCGGCGTGAGCAGGTTCAACGATGCATGGACATCGCTTCGCGAGTATCTGCTGCTCGGCGTTGGCTGGCGCTCCGAGCCCGCCGCTTGGGAGTTGACCCGTCCCAACCAAGAGCACCGTAGGATCCGCCGAATCGGGCGTAAACGGCGCTCTTTCCGCATGGCGACTGACCGCCTCAGATGCAACTCGGCTGCACCACTATTCTGCCCGAGGAATGCATGTTCATACGTCCGTCCGCATTCATGTTCATCGCCATTGCCGGTCTGCTCGGATGTCGAGGCAGCGCTTCGAAGTGGCCGGAAGACCCCGAGGCTGTCCCAATGGGCGGGCAGGCGCCTGCCGCTGCCCCCAATGCTGTCGCTGCGGAAGCCTCGACCTCAACGGTCGAGTCCGCGCGGCTTGACTCCGCCAAAGCCCTGGCGGGGACGTGGACCTGCACCGGTTCGGTCCATGGGCCAGGTGGCGCGAGCCCCAGCGAGGTCACCCTGGAGGTCAGGCCCGACCTCGACAAGGCATGGCTGCGCACCGACTTCGTGGTGTTGTCCGGCGAGTACAAATACAAGTTCACCTCGTACCGCACGTTCGACGCGGCATCGAGCACATGGGTGAATGTCATTGTCGACAACCTGGGCGGTCACGCCAGGGCTTCGTCCACGGACGGCATCACCTGGCTCGGGGAGTCGAGCGGTCCCATGGGCGAGATGAAGATCCGGGACACAGAGCATGTCGTTTCACCAGGCATGATGAACATGCGTGGCCAGTACTCGCTGGATGGCCGGACCTGGAACACCGGGTATGATTTGTCCTGCAAGAAGTGAGAGTCGAGCACTTCGAACGCATACCCTCTCACTCACTGCCGACACGCCACCCCTCGAAGGACTCCCATCCTTCGGGAGGCGCTGGAATGCCCAGCGTGGCCAAGCACTCGCGGGCCAGAGCGTTCCAACCGGGCTCCACGAGGATGCCGGAAGGAGCGCCTTCCAAAGATTCAGCGAGCGTCTGCTCTTTGGGGCCTCACCCTCAGCGGTATCACGACCTGGTCTTCGCGGAACTGGATACCGCGACGGTCCACTGCCGGTCAGTCACAGCGTGTCGTGCAGCCCTACAATCAGCACTCAGACGCCTGGCCAGGGAAGTCACCACTCGCGGCACCGAGCTGAACCTGCTCCCCACCCGAGGAGCAACACCCTGGATTCCCTCCTATGTCTCGGCGCTTCTTCGAATTGCACGACGAGGTCCAGGTCCCCGGACGCGGGCACCTGGATACGCCCGCTGACACCAAGGGCCGCGAGCTGCGTGACCCCGACCGATTCGGGCAGGGAGCCCCCGTCCAGGTGAAGGGGCGGCTGAAAATCCCCATCGAAGAGCCAGGCCGACCGTTGGACTTCACGGAGGCGGGGGTCCGAATCCCAGTCGTCCACGTCAAGGTGGCGGCCCTCTTCACGGAGCTGGCTCCAGGAGACGTGCAGCTCATCCCCGTGGACATCCAGGGCCACCCAGACCAGTACCTGATTCTGGTAGCAACCCGCCTCATCCGCTGTATCGACGAGAAGGCCTCGCGCATCCGGCTGTGGACGGATGAAGACGGAGTGCCCGAGAAGGTGGGACACTACGCCTCTGTGCGTGATTTGCGCATCGACGAGACAAAAGCAGGAAACGCCAGGGTGCTCAGGCCCGAGGGCTGGACGGGAGCCCTCATCGTCGCCGAGGAAATCAAACACGCCCTGGAGCGCCTCCAGGCCACCGGCGTGAAGTTCACGCCGGTGTAATCCTCACAAACTAGAACTGCCCCGCCCGAGCCTGGTCGAAGTCCACGCGGTGCTTCATGTACAGCGTGTCCAGCATGTGATTGCTGATGGGGTTCGCATTGCCAGCCGTGAACCGGTGCACCACCGCGCCCTTGCCCGCGTCCTTCAGGAACGCCGTCGGGTCCACGCTCCCGCCCAGGCCCGTGAGCGTGGGCACCGGGTCCGCGTTGTTGACGTAGTGCACGTACTTGGGCCCATCCACATACCGCGTGGACGCCGCGCCGAAGGTCTCCACGCTCAGCTTGCCCAGCGTCTTCTCCACCTGCGCCGGGGACATGCCGTCTTCGATGCGCAGCCGCTTCGCCACGTCATCCAGCGCCCGCGCGGTGATGAGGCCGCCCTGGCTGTACCCCATCAGGTGCACCTCACGGCCCGCCTTCAGCTCGCCGTAGAGCGTGTCCGCCAGCGTATCCACCGCGGGGTTGCGGCCCTTGTCCAGCTTGTCCCCCACACACTGCGCCAGGTCCGCCACCAGCCCCTGCGTCGCGTTGTGAATCCCCACCACCTTCGCGTCCGCCGTCTCCGCGATGGCCTGCATCTCACTCAGCTGGCCCGACGTCGGCGTCATGATGCCGTTGACGTAGAGAACCGTCTTCGACGGGTTCGGGTTGTCCAGCGGCGTCACGCCCGGGACATCCTTCAGCGGCGTGCCGGGCGGAAACGTCTGCCCCTTGGCGCCCACGAACTTCCCGTCATTCATCCGGTCCGGCTTCGCGTCCCCGCCGAAGAGGCGCTTCAGCTCACTCACATGCGCGGCCTGGAAGACGTCCTTGCCCATCTCGATGAAGCGGGGCACGTCCGCGATGCCGCCCTTGATGGCCTCCACCACCCCGCCCAACAGGGCGTTCTTCGGAGCCGCCGTGGGCGCCTTCACAGTCGGAGGGGTGACGGCGCTGCGGCTGCGGTCAATGGTGCTCACGAGGACCTCCTGCCCGGTGGGGGACGGGTGTTCCCCTCATCTTCTCAAGCGCCCGGAGGGAAGTTGCGTCCTCCTCACCTCACCCAGGTCGATCCACACAGAGGGCACGCGACGCATCGCATCAATGCGGCACGGGCGGTGAGGGCTCATGTGAATCAGGGTCGTGGTGATTCAGCGTCTGCTCCGCCTGCTCGCGATGGAGGCGCCGCGTGGCCGTCTCCTCTTCTTCCGTGCGCTGGCGCCGCTTCACCAGGCCCTGCGTCTCATCCACGAACCAGAACACCACCCGGAAGAACGCCGCGATGACGGTGATGAGCAGCGTGGACAGCACCCAGCTGAGCACGTAGCCCGGCCAGCCCCCCACCGTCACCCGGATGACGGCCGTCCCCGTGAGCGGCACCAGGACGAACGCCACGTAGTGCGACACGCAGTAGGGGCACGACACCAGGTAGCCCAGCCAGGAGTCCTTGCCCCCCAGCCGCGCGCGCATCGGCGCGAAGATGCGCTCCCGGGACAGCGTCTGCGACACGCCCATCACCACGGCGGAGACGGCGAAGAGCTGGAAGAGGTCCCCCATCCCATCAAGGTGGCGACGACGCACCGGGCACGACACAGCGGGCCTCCGGGAAGGGCCCCGCCCGCCCGCTCCCACCTGCCTGCCCTCCGGGCCAACAGCGCCGTTGGCCAGTCAACGTTCGGAAGAGACTTCCGTGAGGCCGGCTGTAAAAACGACCGATTACCGCCCTTAAGCATGGGGCAGCATGGATGCAAACCCCTGGATTCACTTGGAAACGGTGGTGCCACCCCTTGGCACGCGGGTCGCAAAGGGCAACCCCCACGTAGCGTCATCGCGGTCCCCCAACCAGATCTCTTTTTCCCCGAGAGACACCATGCAGGCTTCCAACTCCTTCTCCTCCCCTGATTCGCTCTCCACCTACCTGTCGGAGATCAACCAGTACCCGCTGCTCACCCAGCCGAAGGAGCAGGAGCTGTCGAGGCGCTTCCGCGACGGAGACCTGGCCGCGGGCCACCAGCTGGTGACGGCGAACCTCCGCTTCGTGGTGAAGGTGGCCTACGAGTACCGCTCCTACGGCCTGAAGATGTCGGACCTCATCCAGGAGGCGAACATCGGCCTGATGAAGGCCGTGCAGAAGTTCGACCCGGACAAGGGCATCCGCCTCATCTCCTACGCCGTCTGGTGGATTCGCGCGTACATCCAGAACTGCATCCTCAAGAACTGGAGCTTGGTGAAGCTGGGCACCACGCAGGCGCAGCGCCGCCTCTTCTTCAGCCTGGCCCGCACGCGCCGCGAGCTGGAGAAGCTGGGCGCCGGCGACGCGAACGTCGTCAACGCCGAGGAGATTGCGCGCAAGCTGAACGTGAAGGCCTCCGAGGTGCGCGAGATGGAGCAGCGCATGGGCGGCCGTGACTTGTCCCTGGACGCGCCCATGGGCGAGGACGGCGACGCCACGCACCTGGACTTCGTGGAGTCCGAGTCCGCCTCCGCGGTGGACGAGGTCGCCGACCGGCAGCAGGCCAACCTCACCCGCGAGCTCGTGCAGCGCGCCCTGCGCCGCCTGGACCCGCGTGAGCGCTTCATCATCGAGCAGCGCGTCATGGGTGACGCGGAGATGACGCTCAGCGAGCTGGGCGAGCACTTCGGCTTCTCCCGCGAGCGCGCCCGTCAGCTGGAGATTCGCGCGAAGGACAAGCTCAAGCTCGCGCTGGCCACGCTGATGGCCGAGGCCGGCGTCGACGAGAGCACGCTCAACGCCTGAGCCTCACACCTTCCTGGGGAAGACGACGGCGCTCCAGCCCGGCCCGGCTGGAGCGCCGCCTCCCCGCACCGGCTCAGCGCTGCTCGAGCCGGAACTGCTGGCAATCGTTGTTGGACCACGCCCACTGCTGCACGGCCGCGCCGTCACCGCTGGTCCAGCAGTCCGCCACGTCCAGCACCTTCCCGCTGTGCCGCGCCTCCAGCCGGTGGAAGCCGTTGCCCAGCGAGACGGCGCGGAACTGCTGGTTGCCGCCGCCCGAATAGCTCCACTGCTGGAGCCGGGCACCGTCCGCCGTGCTCACATCCCGCACGTCCAGGGCCTTCCCGCTGTGGCGGGACACGAAGCGCACGTAGCCGTTGTCGGTGGACTCCATCGCCCACTGCTGGCTGGCACCACCGTGGCAGGCCCACTGGTGGATGAGCGCGCCGTCGGCCGTGCTCGGGCCGTCGATGTCCACGCACTTGCCCGTCAGCTTGTTCACCAGCCGGTACACGTTGCCGCCGCCGGGTGTCTGCACCACCTGCGCGATCGCGCTCAGCAGTGACGTGGCGCCCTGCGTGTCCTGGGACAGCTCCCAGATCATCACCCCGCCGCCCTGCTGCAACGCCAGCCGCGACTTGGCCTGGATGGTGGCGATGCCGTTGTACTGCACGTCCCCCACCCAGTCCTTGTAGGGCGCCTGGGAGTCACGCCCCACCAGCTCCGCGTAGCTGACGTAGGACGACGGCGAGCGGCCATAGAAGGGCACGCCCAGCACCGCCTTCGCGCGCGGCAGCCCGCGGTTCACCCAGTAGTTGAGCGACTGCACCGCGAACTCATACGTCGAATGCGGATGGCCGCCGTCGTAGGCCATGATGTTCAGGAAGTCGAAGTCGCTGAACGTCGACGTGGGGATGCCCTCGCCGTAGTAGCCGTTGGCGATGACGGCCGCGGTGAGCAGCTTGCCCCGCGCCCGGAGCGCCGCGCCCAGCTCCCGCACCAGCGCCGCGAAGTTCTGCGACGACTGCCCCGGGTCCGGGTACTCCCAGTCCAGGTCCACGCCGTCCAACCCCGCCGCGTTGACGAAGCTGATGAGGTTGTTCACGAACGCGGTGCGCGTGGAGGCGTTGGCGGCCAGCTGCTCGAAGCCGCTGTCGTCGCCGTTGTTCCAGCCGCCCACGGCGATGAGCACCTTCACGTCGCGCGCATGCGCCGTCTGCACCAGCGAGCGCAGCCGCGCGTCGTTGCTGCTCACCCCCGTGAGGCCGCCCTGCGCGGTGGGCAGCGCGAAGGCGTAGTTGATGTGCGTCAGCTTGTCGTACTGGAGGGCGTTGATGTCACCCGCCCACGTGGGCAGGTACCCCACCACGCGCGTCGCGAGGGCCGCATGCTCGGAGCTCCCGGTGGGCGCTCCTTCTCGCGCCGCCTCATCCGGTGCGCCGGAGCAGGCCAGCAGGGTGGTGACACACAGGGCCGCGAAGGCCAGGGACTTGAGTGAAACACGCTCGTTTCGCATGACGTCTGGCGCCTTTCCGGCTCACTGCCATTGGGAATAGCGGACCCAGTCGACCTCCAACGCGGGCGCCGTGTCGCGGATGTGGTTCAGCGTGGACTGCGGCACGCCGAAGTACGGCGTCGTCGCCCCGTTGACGCCGTGCGGATAGGTGCCTCCCACCGCCAGGTTCAGGATGATGAAGTAGGGGCGGTCATAGACCCAGCGGCCGTAGCGCTCGACCTCGGCGCGGGTCACCGTCTTCAGCAGCACGCCGTCGATGAACCACTTGATGTCCTGGGACGAGAACTCCGTGGCGTAGACGTGCCAGTCACTCACCGGCGAGCTCGGGAAGAACTGCTGGTTGATGGGCGTGTTGCCGGAGTACCCCGGGCCATGCAGCGCGCCCGACGTCCAGTTCGCGTAGCCGACGTTCTCCATGATGTCGAGCTCACCGCACTCCGGCCAGCCGACCTGGTTGATGTTGTTGCCGAGCATCCAGAACGCCGGCCACAGCCCCGGGCCCACCGGCATCTTGATGCGCGCCTCCACCTTGCCGTGCCCGAACTCCTGCTTGCCCGCGCTCTCCAGGCGGCCCGACGTGAAGGGATAGCCGTTGTTCCACTCGTGCCGCGCGATGAGCTTCAGCGTCCCGTTGCTCACCTCGATGTTCCGCGGCGACGTCGTGTACTGCTGCTGCTCGCTGTTCACATGGATGCCGGTGTTGGCGAACCAGTTGGCGGCGTTGATGCTGTTGCCGTCGAAGTCGTCACGCCAGCGCTCCACCCAGCCACCGCCGCCGCCGCCAATGACGCTGACGGAGAAGGACTCCCAGCACCCCGCCGACGCGCGGTTGGCGATGAGCTGCCCGCCCAGGTTCGTGTCCGCGGACACGAAGAGGTTGTTGCTGCGCGCCTTCAGGCCCACGGAGTCGCCGCCAAACTCCACCCACTCGAAGCGCTCCCAGTCCTGGACGCTGTTCCGGTTGGCGACGAGCTGTCCGCCCAGGTTGGTGTCCGCCGACACATACAGCCCCGACGACACGGAGCGCAGCGCGACCAGGCCACCGCCCGCGTCCACCACCTGGAACTGCTCCCAGTCCTGCGCCGTGGCCCGGTTCGCCACCAGCGGCGTGTTCGCGAGGTTCTGGTCCGCGGACACGAACTGCTGCGTCGAGCAGGCCCTCAGCGTGACGCTCCGCCCGATGGGCGCCGCCAGCCCCTGGGCCCGCGCCGCCACCTCCGGTGACTTCACCTCCGCGGAGGCCGCCTCCTCCGCCGGCGAACACCCCACCAGCAGACCTCCAAGTCCCAACGCCAGCACCCAGCCACGTCCCACCACCACCGAGTGTCCCTGTGCCATTCGACGTGCCTCCTCACTCCCAATGCGGGAAAGAGGGCGCCGGATATCACCTGAAAATCAGGAATTGAAGGTAAATGGCGTTTTATGGAGACACGGCTCTTTTGCATGGAGCGGGACTGGGGAGGCCTGCTCCCGGTGCCCTCACCCCACCCGCTCGAAGCGGAGGTCGGCGCGCCGGGCCTCCGCGGCGGCGAAGGCGAGCAGCCTCGCGCCCTCGTCGCTCAGCGCGGCGCGGTCCTCGCGCGACAGCCGCGCGAAGGGCGTGATGCACAAGGTCGCGGTGCCACGCGCACGTTCAATGCGCCAGGTTCCTCGAACGAAGCCATCGACGAGGAGGGTGGGACGCACGATGCCGTTGGTGGTGAAGACCCGCTTGCGAGCGGCATCGGAGATGATGCGCGTGCGGTCCGCGTGGGCCAGCAGCACGCTGTCGAACTCGGACAGGAAGCGGACGGGCGCGGGGGTGTCCGGGTCGGGCCTCCGGGCCTCGGGGGCGTCGAACAGCTCGACGCCGTGCTCGTCACGGAAGGTGCGCAGTCCGGGCCTCAACCGCTCCAGGACAGCGCCCATGCGTGACAGGCCCGACCAGGCCTGCAAATCCCTGACGCTGGCGGGGCCAAACGCGGCGAGGTAGCGCAGCACCAGCGCGTCTGGCGGCGCGGCGGCCTCGAAGCGCTGGCCGAGCCAGGACTCAGCGGTGGCGTACACCATCCGCTCGCCATGGCCCCACGTTCCACAGGGCGGCACCACGGCGAGCGGCACCAGGCTCGAGAAGCCCATGCTCAGGGCGCTCGCATCATGGCCGGGCCACTGCTCCTGGAGCCGCTGGCCCAGCTCACCGCGAGGACTGGGACACGCCTCCAGCAGCGCCCGCCCCCGCGCCACCAGCGCCTGGACGTCCACGCCCGCAAGCTGCTTGCCATGGGAGGCGTGCTTCAGCCCCCTGTCCAGCGCGGCTTGCAGCACGGGACGCAGCGCGAGGCAGTCTCGCGCGGTCACCAGGTGCAGCGTCCCGCGCATCATCCCGGCGCGCACCACCTGGCGCTCGGTGATGAGCCGGGTCAGCGCCTCTTGCTGGAAGCCCTCCAGCCGCATCCACAATCCACCGTAGGGAGGATGGGTGGCCTGGGCCTGGAGCCCCACCAGGTGCTCCAGTGCCTCCACCACGCCCGCTCGGGAGCGCTGCAACAGCCACTGACGCTGGAGCAGGGCCCGGTTGAGGGCCCGCTGCCCCAGGACCTGGGCCGGCGGGCTCCGCCGCCGCGAGGAGGCACGGACAGGCGGCGCGCTTCCTGATTCCTTCGTGGGTGAAGGCACCGGACTCAGCACCCGCTCCTTCCGTGCCTTGCTGGTGCGCCCACGTTTGACACCCGCGGGGACGAGCATTGGCAACATCATCAAGAAGGGAATCATGTCGGTTGGCACCTGGGGGTGGGATGCGAACACCCATGGGTCGGGAGAACCCAAGGGGCTTCGTGGACGCCATCCTGCGACCCGCCCCTGACAGTCCTATGTCAGGAATGTGCAAGCCGCTGGGCCCCGCTCAGCGCCGCGACAGGCCGTGGAGGGCCATCACGAGGTGCTCGAAGGTGCGCCCGGGTAGCAGGCGCTTCGACACCAGGCCGACGCGCTGCGACAGGTGTCCCACGGAGTAGCGCACGTCCACGCGCCGGCGCTCCACCAGCGACAGGAGCTTCCGGGCGACCTGCTCGGGAGGGACGCCCGCGCCTTCTGCTGACTCCACCAGGTCCATGACGTGCTCGAAGGCCTCCTGGTAGGCGGACCCGGGACCGGACTGACGGGCGCGCTGGCGGTACTCGCGCACGCGCGTGAGGACATCCCCGGGCTGCAGCAGCGTGGCCTCGATGCCGAAGGCGGCGACTTCCTGCCGGAGGCTCTCCGTCAGCCCCTCCAGGGCGAACTTGCTGGCGCTGTAGAGCCCCTGGAACGGGAGCCCGGCGGCGCCGCCCATGGAGCTGATGTTGACGATGAGGCCCGACCGCTGCGCGCGCATCGTGGGCAGCACCGCCCGGCAGACGCGCAGCACGCCGAAGAAGTTGGTGTCCATCTGCCGCTGGGCCTCTTCAATGGACACGTCCTCCACCGCGCCGGCCATCACGAAGCCCGCGCAGTTCACCACCACGTCGAGCCGGCCCTCGGCCGCGAGCACCGACGCCACCACGCGTTGAACGGAATCCTCATCCGTGACGTCCAAAACAGCCATCCGGTGGTGGGCACCCTCCGCGCGGGGATGGCGGCTGGTACCATGGACGGCGTGGCCATGCGCCCCCAGGAGCTCCGCGCAGGCCTGACCGATGCCAGAGGATGCGCCAGTGATGAGGACCACCTTGCGTCGCGACTTGCTCATGCGTGTTCCTGCCCAGGCTCGTGACGAGCATCAACGTGGGAGCGCATCGTGAACCTCATCGAGCCCTTCGCCTACGCGGGCGCGGCGGTGGGCACCGTCATTGGGGCCGTCCTGGGCTTTCCCCACGGCCTGCTGTGGGGCCTGGCTGGCATGGCGGCGGGCTTCGTCGGCGGCGGGCTCGTGCTGTCTGTCGTCATCTTCTTCCTGTTCCTGGCCGGGATGGCGCTGTTCGTCTGGCCGCGCGAACGGCTCAAGCAGCAACGGGGCCCGCGGCCCGCGACGGGTGATGCCCCGCGAGAAGACGACAGACACTGAGGCGTCTGTCCTTGCGAGTCGCCGGTGCGTTCACCGTCCGTGCCCCCTGTCCGAGGGACGGCGGGACGCATGCGGACCTCACTCCTTCCGCGCGCCCTTCCTGTCGCCGCCGCGCTCGGGCTTGCGGAGCTCGCGCTCCAAGGCATCCAGCCGGTCATTCCAGAAGCGCTCGTAGAAACGCAGCCAGTCGGCCGCTCCGGCCAGCGGCGCCGGCGCGAGGCTGCACCGGTGCGTGCGTCCCTCCACCGACCTGTTCACCAGCCCCGCGCGCTCCAGCGTCTTGACGTGCTTGGAAGCGCCCGCGAAGGACATGCTGAACGGCGCCGCCAGTTCGCCAATGCTCCGGGGCCCCGAGGACAAACTGCGCAGCATCTCCCGCCGCGTCGGGTCGGAGAGCGCGTGGAAGACCGCGTCGAGTTGCTCGGAACGTTGCTGAACCATGGGGGTGACCATAACGACCTCCGCCCAAAATTAAACCACCCAGTTAAACAACATGCCAGAGGGGTGGGCGGGCGAGCAGCGACGGGGAGGCGCTCGCGGACGACCCGCCCATCGGGCGACGGACGCGTTTCCAGGCCCAGGCCAGGAGCACCAGCGGGAGCAGGCTGGGATTTCCGCCCCCTGCCGCCGCGCACCCTCCCTGCGCTGTTGCATCCCGCTGCTTGGGGCAGGGCAGCCACAGCCGACACGCCGAGCCCGCCTTCACACACGGATGCTCGCCTTGCGCGTTGGTGCATGAAGGCCCGAAGTGGCCCGCCTCGAGCCCCGCCACCGCGCAGCTCCGGGTGCCGTCCTCCCGCGCGGCACACGACATGCTCACGGGGCAGTCCGCATGCGCTTGGCACTGCTGCTCGCAGGCGTCCACGGCCGGGTCCATCGGCGTCCGGACGCGCGCGCCTCGTGAGGCATCGTCCATGGCCGCCTGGATGAAGTCCGCGTGCACGTCGACGCGGGTGTTCGTGCCCGTGGCGCAATTGAGGTCGCCAAACGAAGTCACCCCCACCAGGCGCTCGTAGCCGTCCTGTTCGATGAACACCGGGCCGCCGCTGTCCCCGCCGCACGACATCGCCGGCGCCGCTTCGATGGAGAACATGCCCGCTTCAACCGAGGTGACCCGAGACAGGCCGCCACGGCGCAGCCCCGCGCCCCCGGCTCCGTCCACGCCGAAGCCCACCACCCGCGCCAGCCGCCCCACGCCGTCAGAGGGAAACGCCCGCGCCTCCCAGGCCAGCGGAGCGACTGGCGCATCGCTGGCGAGAATCAACACGCCCACGTCATTCACGCCCGGACGCCACGCGGGATGGAGGCGGCCCTCCACCACGCGGACGCGCTCCGCGGCGGAGGCGCGGGCCGTCTCGGCGGCGAACACCACCGAGAAGACCCGCGGCGCCTCCGCGTTCTCCACGCAATGCGCCGCCGTCAACACCACCCGGGGCGCCACCAGCGTCCCCGTGCAGAGCACGCGAGCCGCCTCGTCAGGCTCACCACAGAAGGGCGAGACGGGGACGATGGCGGCCACCGAGGGGAAGCCCGGCTCGGGCGCTCCGCCCACCACGGCCCGCCGCGCCGGGGTGAGCGGCTCCGGGGAGATGGGGACGACAGAAGGACCACACGCGCCCGCCGCCAGCAGGAGCCCCACTGCGGCGGACGTGACGTCACTCGCTGTCGAAGTCGCCCTGCGGAACGTCCGTGGCCGCGCCCGCGGCGTCCCAGTACTTCCACTCACCCGTCTTCTCCCCCTTCTCGTACTGGCCCTGCACGGCCAGCGCGCCATTGGGGTGCCACTCCGAATAGGCGCCCTGCGAGCGGTGCCCCGCCAGCGTCCCTTCCGCCCACTTCGAGCCGTCCGAACGCCAGGCGGTCCACTGCACCGGACCGGCGCCGGGCGGATGGAGCTCCTCGCGGTTCTTCGGGCCCTCCTCGTAGTAGAGGGTCCACAGGCCCTGCTTGAGCCCGCCGCGGTAGTCACCCTCGAACTGCTTCACGCCGTCCTCGAAGTAGGTGACCCAGCGGCCCTCCATCTTCCCGTCGACGTAGGCACCCTCCGTCTTCAGCTTCCCGGTGGCGTGCCACTCCACCCAGCGGCCGTGCTTCTGGCCATCGGGCCGGGCGCACCACTGGAGGACGCCGTCGGGCGGCGCGCGGCCCTGGAGCCGCGCGCCATCGGGACAGGGCCCGGAAGCCCGGTTGCAGCCCAGGGCCATCCCGGCGACCAGCGCCAGCGCCACACCTGCCAGGACGCGCTTCTTCAACTGCAAGAGCCCACGCCGCTGCAGCTGCAGTTGTTGCGCGCGAACGAATAGTCATCCGACGCCGCCGCGAAGCTGCCCAGGCCGTAGTCGTGCTTGGCGCAGTCCTGCGTGTAGGCCGTGGTGCCCACGCAGCGCGGCAGGCTGGTGACGCCGCAGCCCTGGCCGCAGCGGCCCTTGCAGCCGTTGCCCGAGCCACCGGTGCAGCCGCAGCCCCGGCCCACCGTTCGGTAGTAGCCGGAGCCGATGTACTGACGGCTGCAGGTGCAGGAGAGGTGCACCCAGCCGCGCTCGGACACGTACTCGTACGCCGTGAGGACCTCGCCCACGGGGACAATCTGCATGAAGCTCGTCTGGCGCTCGGCGGCTTCCTCCACGCGGGTGCGGCCCTCCGCGGGGAGCTCGTGGGCGAGCCCCTCCAACAACGACGCGAGCAGGTGCGCGTGGGACGCGTCCAGCGGGCTGCCCGACGGCGTGAACTGGCCCACGCCCTGGTTGAAGTCGATGTGGAATCCGATGACGGGGTCGCCAAAGTCGTACGTCACCTCGACGACGTTGGCCTGCGTCTCCACCGCGAGCATCCGCACCACCGCGCCCCCGGAGCCGTACGTGGCCTCCAGCGTCGTCGCGTCGTGCTGGAGGACCTGGAAGCCCTCCTGTTCAAGGGGCTGCCCGGACGGCGCATCGGAACAGCCCACCACGACAGCCAGCGACAGGGCACAGAGCAGCAGCCTCTTCATGTCTCTCTCGATTCCAGGGGTGCGGAAATTCTCAACTCCCGAGAACCTAGAAAGATGCATACATGGGCGTCAACAGGCTCACCCTGAAATTCAGAACATCCCCGCTTAGACTCGACACCCCGGCGACAAACGCCGGTCTCAGGAGAGGCCCATGCCCCAGAATCGCGCGACCCTGATGTGCCTTGCCGCCCTGCTGATGGGGGGCTGCGGTGGAGCCCTGGACGAAGCCACGGCGGAGCCCGCCGCGACGGAGTCCACGTCCCAGGCCCTCTATCCGGAGTACGACCCGGACATCCACTGCCGGGTCCGGTCCCAGTATGTGTCCTGCGGCAGCGGGCCGACGCACTACGCCTTCTACAGCCCGGACTGGGGCTACTACATCGAACGCGACATCTGTGGTGGCAACTGGCCGCTCTGTCCGCTGCTCTGATTCACAGGACGGGCATCCATCCCCGGCGCGGGCGGTGCTATCAAGCACCGCACCATGCCTGAAACGCCCCCTTCCCTGTTCGACGTGGTGCCCGCGGAGCTGGACTTTCCTTCCGACGAGCGCCGCATCCAGGCCTTCTGGAAGGACCGCCGCATCTTCGAGCGCTCGCTCGAAACGCGTGAGGGTGCCCCCAGCTTCGTCTTCTACGAGGGCCCGCCGACCGCCAACGGCCTGCCGCACAACGGCCACGTCCTCACGCGCGTCATCAAGGACCTGTTCCCCCGCTACAAGACGATGACGGGCCACTACGTCCCCCGCAAGGCCGGCTGGGACACCCACGGCCTGCCCGTGGAGGTGGAGGTCGAGAAGGAGCTGCGCATCCACGGCAAGGCGGAGATTGAGCGCTACGGCGTGGAGCCCTTCACCGAGCGCTGCATCGAGTCCGTCTTCCGCTACACCTCAGAATGGGAGCGGCTCACCGAGCGCATCGGCTTCTGGGTGGACCTGAACCAGGCCTACGTCACCTACCACCGTCAGTTCGTGGAGAGCGTGTGGTGGGCGCTGGCGGAGCTGCACCGCAAGGGCCTCTTGTACCAGGGCCACAAGGTGGTGTGGTGGTGGCCGCAGGGCGGCACCGCGCTGAGCGCCGCGGAGGTGGGCCTGGGCTACAAGACGGTGGACGACCCGAGCGTCTACGTCGCCTTCCCGCTGCGCGACGCGCCGGACACCGCGCTGGTGGTGTGGACGACCACGCCCTGGACGCTGCCGTCCAACATGTACGCGGCCGTCAACCCGGGCGTGGACTACGTCACCGTGGACGCGGGCGAGCGCAAGCTCATCGTCGCCGCGGCCCTGCGCGAGGCGCTGGCGAAGAAGCTCAAGCAAGAGCTGCCGGTGGTCGCCACGCAGAAGGGCAGCGCCCTGGTGGGCCAGCGCTACCAGCCGCCCTTCGAGCAGTACCACCAGCGCGCGGGCGACACGCGGCTGCCGCTGAAGGACGGCGGTGAGGACGCGCAGGCCTGGCGCGTGCTGGGCGCGGACTTCGTGACGCTCGACAGCGGCACGGGCATCGTCCACATCGCCCCGGCCTTCGGCGAGGACGACTACGAGGCCTTCCGCAAGGACAAGGCCCGCTTCGCCCAGCCCGAAGCGCTGGAGCTGTTCTGCGCGGTGAAGCCGGACGGCACCTTCTCCGACGACGTGCCGCTCGTGGCGGGGCGCTTCGTGAAGGAGGCGGACAAGGACATCCAGCGCCACCTGAAGGAGCGCGGGCTCATCCTCCTCACGGAGCAGTACAAGCACGAGTACCCCTTCTGCTGGCGCGCGGACGACGACCCGCTCATCCAGTACGCCCGTCCCGCCTGGTACATCCGCACCACGTCCGTGAAGGACGAGGCCATCGCCAACAACCGCGCCGTCAACTGGGTGCCCGAGCACATCAAGGAAGGCCGCTTCGGCGACTTCCTGGCCAACAACGTGGACTGGGCCCTGTCGCGCGAGCGCTACTGGGGCACGCCGCTGCCGCTGTGGGTCCACTCGGAGACCGGTGAGGTGGAGGCCGTCCCCTCGCTCCAGGCACTGCGCGAGAAGCCGGGCAACAACGTGGCCGCGGTGGAGGCGGAGCTGAACGCCTTCCTCGCGGGCAAGCCGCACGAGGCCAACGCCAGGCACCTCCTGGTCCACAAGCCGTGGATTGACAAGGTGACGTTCGAGAAGCCCGGCACCCCGGGGCGCTTCCAGCGCGTGCCCGAAGTCGTGGACGTGTGGTTCGACTCCGGCTGCATGCCCTTCGCGCAGTGGGGCTTCCCGCACGCGCCGGGCTCGCGGGAGATTTTCAACCGCGCCTTCCCCGCGGACTTCATCTCCGAGGCCATCGACCAGACGCGCGGCTGGTTCTACTCCCTGCTGATGGTGAGCACGCTCCTCTTCGACGAGGAGACGCAGGCGCGCATGGGCCTGTCGCCCCTGCGCGGCTGGCCGCAGCCGTACAAGAGCTGCATCGTGCTGGGCCACGTCTCCGACAAGGAGGGCCGCAAGGAGTCCAAGTCCAAGGGCAACTACACGCCGCCGGAAATCATCCTGGACGAAGTGCGCATGGACTTCGCCGTCCTCACGGCCGCGGAGGCCGGCGTGCCGGGTGAGCCGGGCGTGGCGCTCATCGCCCGCGAGGACCTGGAGGGCCTGGACCTCCAGGAGGGCGCCCAGGTGCGGCTCTTCCGCCCGGACCGCCCGGACGTGGCGCTCACGGCGACGGTGAAGGCGCACAAGAAGCTCAAGCGCCGCGTGCTGCTGCTGGCGCCCGCTGACTTGCAGGCGCTGGACGTGGCGCCCTCCGCGCGCGGCGCCAGCGTCATGCCGGTGGAGGTGCCTCGGCTGGCGCCCTCCGAGCGCGTGGTGCTGAAGGACCCCGCCGCCAAGGCGCCGGGCGCGGACGCGTTCCGCTGGTTCTTCTACGCGGCGAGCCCCACCTGGTCGAACACGCGGCACTCGCTGAGCAACGTGCGGCTGTTGCAGAAGGACTTCCAGGTCAAGCTGCGCAACGTCTACTCGTTCTTCACCATCTACGCGAACATCGACGGCTTCAACCCCGCGGCCGGCAACGCGGACGCGTCCGACTCGCCGTGGGAGGCCATCCGCCGCAGCCAGGGCTGGCGCGAGGTGAAGGCGCGGCCGGTGCTGGACCGCTGGATTCTGTCGGAGGTCCACCTCACCCTGCGCGACGTCACCCGCGCGCTGGACACCTACCAGGTCTACGACGCGGCCCAGCGGATGGTGGCCCTGGTGGACGCGCTGTCCAACTGGTATCTGCGCCGCAGCCGCTCGCGCTTCTGGGCGCCGGGCTTCGAACAGGACAAGCAGGACGCGTACTTCACGCTCCACGAGGCGCTCACCACCATCGCCTCGCTGTCGGCGCCCTTCATCCCCTTCTTCGCAGACGAGCTGTGGGGCAACCTGGTGCGCAAGCCCTGGCCCACCACGCAGCCGGAGAGCGTCCACCTGGCGCGCTTCCCCACGGTGGAGGCGTCTCTCATCGACGAGGGGCTCGCGGCGGAGATGGGCGCGGTGCGGGATTTGGTCTCCCTGGGCCTCAAGGTGCGCACGGACAACCGCCTCAAGGTGCGCCAGCCGCTGTCGCGCGCGGACGTCATCCTGGCGCGCAAGGAGCTGACGGACCGCGTGGCGGTGTACCGCGACCTCATCGCGGACGAGCTGAACGTCCACGAGGTGCGCTTCGTGGAGCCGGGCAGCCCGGAGGCGGACGTGGTGCGCTTCCGCGTCCGGCCCAACCTGCGCGCGGTGGGCGGGCGGCTGGGCCCCAAGCTGGCCCCGGTGCGCAAGGCCTTCGACACGGGCGACGGCGCCGCGCTGCACCGCGAGCTGCTCCAGACGGGCCGCGTGGCCCTGACGGTGGCCGGCGAGGACCTGGTCTTCACCGCCGAGGAGCTGGAGACGCTGGTGGAGGCCAACCCCGGCTACGCCGCCGCGGGCATGGGCGTGGGCGTGGTGGTGCTCCACACCGAGCTGACGGAAGGCCTGGTGGATGAGGGCCTGGTGCGCGAGCTGCTCGCCCGCGTGCAGGGCGCGCGCAAGGACCTGGAGCTGGGCTACACCGACCGCATCCAGCTCTGGGTGGACGGCGACGCGCGCGTGAAGCGCGTGACGGACGAAGCGCGGGAGCTGATTGCGCGGGAGACGCTCGCCTCCAGCATCCTCGTGGGCCCCGAGGGCCTCACCGGCAAGGAAGAAGAGGTCAGCCTCAATGGCCTGCCCGCACGCCTCCGCGTGGAACGGGCCTGAGCCGCGAAAAAACACGGGCTGCCTCATCCCCGCGATGAGGCAGCCCGCAAGGCACGGCACCCCGGCGCGGCCCCTCCCACGTGAGAAAGGGGACGTGCCGGCCTTCACTCCGTTCGCGGTGAAGGTCGTGTCGTTCCGGTACAGCAACGCCTGGGAGCCGCGTCACAGCACGCCGCGGCTCCGACTATTTCAGTATAAACTGTTTTTGCTCGATTACTGAAATATGAGACAGGTTGTCAATCAAGACCCGGGCCCCTCTCCACGGGCGCCCTATCTTGACCGGCCTGTCGCAATCCTCGATAAGCGGCTCGCGTCACAGTTGAGACTGCGACGCAAAACCAAAAACGGGATTGCGGATGTTCTCGGCATTCACCTCGCTCGCCCTGCTGCTCTCGGCGGCCCCCGCGGGGCCAGCACCCGCGGCGGCGCCCGCGCCCTCCGAAGCCGCGCTTTCCCAAGTCCAGCCGCCCAGCCGCATCGACAGCGTCACCGTCCCCTATCCAGAGGTGGAGTTGGCGGCGGGGCGCCAGGCGGACGTGGTGCTGCGGCTCACCATCGACGAGCACGGCGTGGTGACGGCGTCGGAGGTGGTGCGGTCCGCGGGCGAGTCCTTCGACCAGGCGATTCGCGCCGCCAGCCTCACCTTCCGCTTCGAGCCCGCGCGCGTCGGCGGAGCCGCGGTCGCCTGCCAGATTGAGCTGGTCCACTCGTTCCGGTTGGACGCGGCCACCGCGTCAGCGCCGGAGGCCGCGCCCCCCTCCGAGCCACCACCGCCCGTGCAGGCGGAGGCGCCGGCCGCGCCACCACCGCCTCCGGAAGAGAAGACGATGGAGACCACGGTGTCTGGCCGCTCGGAGGCGGAGCGGAGGCGCCAGTCCGCGGAGGCGGTGCGCGTGGTCAGCACCACCCGCGCGCGGGCCCGCTCGGTGGACATGGGGCAGGTGCTGGCATCACAGGAAGGCGTGGAGGTTCGCCGCAGCGGCGGCCTGGGCAGCACCATCCGCTTCTCACTGAACGGCCTCACCGACGACCAGATTCGCTTCTTCCTGGACGGCGTGCCGCTCGAGCTCTCCGGCTATCCCTTTGGCTTCGCCAACGTGCCGGTGAACCTGGTCGACTCGATTCAAATCTACCGGGGCGTGGTGCCCTCCCGCTTCGGCGCCGACGCGCTGGGCGGCGCCGTCAACCTCACCTCCGCGCCGCTTCAAGACGGCGCGCATGGCGCCGTGTCGCTCCAGGGCGGCGCCTTCGGGACGTACCGGCTGACGCTGGGCGGCAGCTACCGGCCCGCCGCTGGCGGCCTCTATACCCGGGCCCACCTCTTCGCGGACACCACGCGGAACGACTACCGCGTGAATGTGGAGGCCTCCGACGACAGCGGGCAGCTTCGCCCTGTCACCGTCAGCCGCTTCCACGACGGCTACCAGGCGCTGGGCGGCGGGCTCGAGGCCGGCTTCGAACAGGTCGGCTGGGCGGACCGCGTCGCCCTGCGCGTCTTCGGCTCCGGCTACGACAAGGACCTCCAGCACAACCTGGTGATGAGCGGAGGCCCCTTCGGCGAGGCCCGCTACGGCGCGACCGCGCTCGGCACGCAGCTCCTCTACGAGAAGGCCCTCACCGACGCGGTCCGCGTCGACGCGCTGGCCGGCTACGCGTGGCAGGCCTCCGACTTCCAGGACACGTCCCAGTGGGTCTACGACTGGTTCGGCAACCGGCTGCGCGAGCGCACCCAGCCGGGCGAGCTGGGCGGCGACGCCACCGACCAGACGCTCTGGCAGCAATCCTTCCATGGCCGCGCCAACGCGAGCTGGGCCCTGAGCCCGTCCCAGACGCTGCGGCTCGCCTTCGCCCCCACCCTCACCCGCCGCACCGGCGAGCAACGGCGGCTGGCCAGCCCCATCGACCAGGACCCGCTCTCCGCGGACCGCGACCTCCTCACCGCCGTCACGGGCCTGGAGTACCAGCTCAACGCCTTCAACGACGCGCTGGAGCTGATTGTCTTCGCCAAGGACTACCTCTACGCGGCCAAGGCCCAGCAACCGCAGCCCACCGGCGAGTGGCTCAGCAAGGACCGCGACTTGCACCAACTGGGCGGCGGCGCGGCCCTGCGGCTGCGCGTGAGCGAGCCCCTCTACGTCAAGGTCAGCTATGAGCGCGCCACGCGGCTGCCGCGGATGGACGAGCTGTTCGGCAACGGGGTCCTCATCCGGGAGAACCTCGACCTGGCGCCAGAGCGCAGCCACAACGTGAACGCCGGCCTGGCCACCGCGCCCTTGCGCACCCGGCTCGGCGTGTTCCGGGGGGAGCTGAACGGCTTCGCCCGGCTGGCGCGGGACCTCATCATGCTGGCGGGCAGGGACCGCGACTGGACGTTCCAGAACGTCTACGGCGCGCGGGCGCTGGGCGTGGAGGGGGCGACGGGCTGGAGCGCCCCTGGCGGCTGGCTGCACGTGGACGCCAACGCCACCGTCCAGGACCTCCGCAACGTGTCCAGCCAGGGCACCTTCGGCGCCTTCGAGGGACAGCGGCTGCCCAACCGGCCCTGGTTCTTCCTCAACGCCACCGCGCGCCTGTCCCTGCGAGGGGTGGCCACCGCGGAGGACGAGCTGTCCCCCTTCTGGACCGCGCGCTACGTCCACGGCTTCTTCCGCTACTGGGGAGGCCTGGGCTCCGTGGAGACGAAGCAGACCATCGACAGCCAGTTCGCGCAGGCGGCGGGCGTTGGCTACAAGGTCCGCCTCAACGGCTTCTCGCTGGGGCTCAGCACCGAGCTGGACAACCTCACCGACGCGAGGCTGTTCGACTTCTTCGGCGTCCAGCGGCCCGGCCGCTCGGGCTGGCTCAAGGCCACCGTGGAGTACTGAAGCACGGCGCCGCCCGCGTCACTCACGCGGGCGGCACCTGGCGCACCCTGCTCAGCGCACCTTCACGAACTGGTAGGCCCAGCCCAGCGTCTCGAAGCGCTTCACCGCGGAGCCGTTGCTGTTCAGCTCCCATACGGACGTGGACGCGTAGTCCGCGGTGGGCAGCAGCAGGAAGGTCCGCCCTTCGATGGTGAAGGCGTAGTAGCCGCCCGCAATCCAATCCAGGCCCTGGATGGGCGCGCCCTCGCCCGTCTCCACGTTCACCTGCCACAGCTTCCAGTGCGTGCCGTTGGTGACGTCGGACGCCGTCGGCGTCGCGCTCAGCGTCGGGCTGTCGTCATGGAAGGCCGCCACCACGCCCACGTTGTTGCCCAGGTAGCGGAACGCGGCCGTCTGGCGCCCGCCCACCATGGACGCCAGCGAGCGCGTCCAGTCCCCGTCGATGGCGCGCGCGTTCGCGTCGAAACGCACCATGCACGTCTCCGGGGCGGTGTCGTCCACCACCGGCGCGCCCGCGCTGAACACCCAGTTGCTGAAGTAGATGTTGCCGTTCTCGTCCTTCGTCGCCACGTCCAGGCCCGGGCACGGCGCCTCCAGCAGCTCCACCAGGCTGTCATCCGCGTGGGAGTAGACGGCAATCTGGGAGCTGGGGGAGAAGCGGTAGTAGTTGGCGTCCGTCCAGTAGAAGGGCTGGAACGAATAGCCGCCGTGCGCCACCACGCCGCGGTCGAAGCTGGCCTTCACCACCAGCCCGTCGCGCTCCGTCACCAGCCCCGGCGACTCCACGGGGCCGGAGATGGTCATCGCCTCCGGGTTCCACACGATGCGCCGGGACTCCTCCAACTGCATGTACGCCGACGTCCCGTCCACGAAGTGGTTGTGGTACAGCGGCGCCGCCGTCAGCCCGTAGTTGGCGAAGCTGAGCTTCCCCGACTCCTGGAAGCGCCCGCTGTCGAACACCGTGTAGCGGGTGAGCTCGGGCGCCTCGCCCGCGCCGACGAAGAGCTTGCCGTCCACGGCGCCAATCGTCGCGAAGCCAGCGTGCTCGCTCGCCTGCTCCAGGTCGATGCTCGTCACGTCGAGCGAGTTGAACACGCTCACATACGTGGCCGACCCGGAGTCTCCGAAGACGGACGTGGCCAGGCTGTACACCGGCCCGGTCTCCGTCTCGTCGGGGTTCACGTTCGGGTCCGAGTCCGACGAGCCGCACGCCGTCAACGAGGCGGCGAGGAACATGAGGGACGCGGTGGATGCAGTCGCCAGACGGCTGCGCTTGCGCATTGGATTCTCCATGAGGGGTACGGCGTGGTTTCAGGCAGGCACCGCGGCGGGCATCGGCGTCGGGGCCTGCTTCTGAAGGCGGGAGATGGCGTGGGCCGCGCCGGCCAGCAGCACCGCGAGCAGGCACAGGCCCACCTCGGTCGCGAGCACGAACGCGGAGCCCGAGGCGAAGGGGAGCCGCTGCATCCGGACCGCGTCGATGAAGGGCACGGCGAAGAGCCCCGCGCTGGCGAGGATGAGCAGGCGGCGCGCATACACGCCGGGCGAGCCGCCC
The DNA here is from genome assembly GCF_013372585.1 of Myxococcus sp. AM010. Lineage (NCBI taxonomy): Bacteria > Pseudomonadati > Myxococcota > Myxococcia > Myxococcales > Myxococcaceae > Myxococcus > Myxococcus sp. AM010. Next base: position 73,747 of record NZ_JABXEO010000019.1, on the reverse strand, counting down.
ACCCACGCACCTCCCACGCCCAGCGCCCAGGCCACGAAGAAGGCGGTGTGCTCCCAGCGGGGACGGTCCGCGAGCTCCGCGGGCACCAGCTGGTTGGCGATGAAGAGCACCGCCACCGCCACCGTGAGCCCGGCGCACACCCCCGCCGTCAGCTTCGCGAGCACGGCGTCGAAGCGGCTCTTCCCCTGCAGGCGCCGCCGCTCCAGCCAGAGCAGGTTGCCCGCCAGGATGCCGAACGCCATCAGCCAGGAGAGCAGCGCGTAGAGGACCTTGGCGGGGAAGCCGGCCCAGGTCGCGAAGTGCAGCCCGTACAGCGGGTCCATCACCTGCGTGTAGCGCGTGCCGCCGCCCGTCTCGCGCGACCAGAGGACGTCACCCTCGCGCGACACGCGCAGGTGCGTGAAGGCGTGCAGCGTGCCCTCCGCCTCGCCCGGCAGGTGGACGGTGCCGTTCGCGTCCCCCAGGTGGTCGAAGAAGAACCAGCTGTGCTCCGACTGAGGGAAGCGCGCCTTGGCCAGCGCCAGCGCCCGGCCCAGGTCGGGAGGGCCGCCGGGCTGCCCGGAGGGGGCGAGCGGCGCGGGCCAGTCCACGGCCACCTCCATCGCCTTCGCGTCACCGTTCAGCGCGGACGACACCACCGCGGGCAGGTACCAGTCCGACAGGCAGAGGACTCCGCCGGTGAGGGCGAAGACGAACAGGAAGGGCGCGCTGATGACGCCAATCACCTTGTGCGCGTCCGACCACAGCGCCCGCCGCGACGACTCCGGACGGAACTGCACCAGCTCCCGCACCAGCCGCCCCAACTGGATGAGCACGCCGGTGATGACGAGCAGCAGCAGCACGCCGGAGGCGATTCCCGCCAGGTGCTTGCCGAAGGGCAGCGGCTCCAGGAAGTGCATCGCGTTGAGGAACTCGCCCAGGTCGCTGCGCTCGCCCAGCTGCTGGCCGGACACCGGGTCCCACCAGGTGGAGCGGATGGGGCCTTCGGGCGTCATGCGCCACAGCCGCATCCACGGCTCCTCGGCGGTGGGCAGGGAGATGCCGAACCAGGCGGGCTTCGCCGCCGTCTCCGCCTCCGCCAACTGCTGGGCCAACTGGACGGCCCGCGCCTCCGTCACCGCGATGGGCGCCCGGAACGTCGGCTCCTGCCACGGCGCCAGCTCCTCCGCGAAGAGCGCGAAGGAGCCCATGAAGAACAGCACGAAGAGGATGAGCGACGACAGCACGCCGGCCCAGGCGTGCGCGTCCCAGAGGATGGTGTACGAACGGGGAGACAGCTTCACGTGAGCACCAGGACGACCGACGACACCACCGCCACCGCCGCGGCGCCCCCCCAGGCCCGCGCGCCACTCCGGGCCAGCAGCGCCAGGCACGCCGCGGTGGCCATCGCCGGCAGCGCGACGAGGAACGCGAGCAGGTATCGGACATCGACGGACGCGGGCAGCACCGCCACCAGCGCCAGCGTCGCCAGCACCCCGGCCGCGGGCGCCACCGTCACCGCGGCGCTGATGCGAGCAGCGCCATGTTGATGCTTCTGGGTCATCAGCGCGTCCCCGCCCAGGCCAGCACCAGCCCCACCGCGCTGAGCGGCACCGCCCACCGCGTGGCGCGCGGCCACAGCGGCCCACACAGCGCGAGCACCGGCGTGGCCAGCATCACCACCACCGTGGCCGTCGTCAGCCCGACGCCCAGCCCCTGCGCCTTCACGCCCACGGCCACGCCCGCCAGACATGCCACGGCGCCCACGGCGCGCACCCACCCCCAGTGACGCGTGAGGGCACTCTGGGGGGCGCGGGCCGTCACCGACAGGAGCACAGCGAGGCCCAGCAGGATGAGCAGGGTCGAAACCGCCATGTTCTCCTCGGAGCAAGGGCGCTATTGAGAATCACTCTCAATATCGAAACCGGGCCCAATGAAACCCGGCCGCGCGACGATGTCAAGGCAGGCGGTCAGACGGGAAACGCGTGCTGGCTCGGCATTTCACGCACAGCGGGACGGAGCCGCGCCAGGCTACGTCCGCGCGGTGTCACGCTCAGTTGGGGCTGGCGGTGGGACGGACGATGATTTCGTTCACGTCCACGTCGGCGGGCTGCTCGATGGCGAAGGCGATGCTCCGGGCGATGGCCTCGGGTGGGATGGCGATTCGGCGGTACTCGCGCATGCCCTCGCGCGCGCCTGCGTCGGAGATGGAGTCCGCGAGCTCGGACGTCGTCACGCCCGGTGAAATGACGGTGACGCGGATGTCACCGCCGACCTCCTGGCGCAGGCCTTCGGAGATGGCGATGACGGCGTACTTCGTCGCGCAGTACACCGCGCCGGTGGGCACCACGGAGTGGCCGCCAATGGAGGAGAGGTTGATGAACTGACCGGAGCGCTGCGCCTGCATGATGGGCAGCCCCGCGGCGATGCCGTGCAGGACGCCGCGGATGTTGACGTCAATCATGCGGTCCCACTCCTCGACCTTGAGCGCCTCCAGCTTCGACAGGGGCATGACGCCCGCGTTGTTGATGATGACGTCGAGCCGGCCGTGCTCGGCGCGGGCGAAGCCCATGAAGGACTCGACGTCCGCTCGCTTCGTGACGTCCAGCGCCCGGTAGCGCGCGGAGCCTCCGTCCGCGCGGAGGGCCGACGCCAGGGCTTCGAGCCGGTCCGTCCGGCGCGCGCCCAGGACGACATGCGCGCCCTTGCTCGCGAGCAGGCGAGCCGTCGCCTCCCCGATTCCGCTGCTCGCCCCGGTGATGGCGATGACCTTCCCCTTGATTCCAGACATGTGGATGCGCCTCGTGATTGCGGAGTGGATGGCCGCAATCTGCGCGCTCCCGCCGCTGACGCAGTACTCCGATGCTGCCGGGTTCTTGCCCAATCCTGCACGAACCGGCGGATGACGCTGAACCGGAGGGCCGGGCCGCATACGCTTCTCCACCCGATGACGCCCTCCTCCACCTCCAAGCACTCGGCCGCGCTGGCGCGGTTGATTCAGAGGCACACGCCCGCGGATGGCATCCATCAGACTGCCATCGCGCGGGTCGTCCTGATTCGCGCCGCGCAGCCGAGCGAGCCCCTGCATGCCTTGCACGAACCTGCGCTCTGCATCGTCGCGCAGGGCCGCAAGCAGGTCATGCTCGCGAATGAAGTCTTTCACTACGGCCCGGAGCAGTGCCTGGTGGTGTCGGTGGACCTCCCCGTCACGGGCCAGGTCATGGAGGCCACGCCCGAGGCGCCGTACCTGTGCCTCCGCGTGGACCTGGACCCGGGGCAGTTGGGCGCCTTGATGCTGGAGGCCGCGCTGGAGCCCACCGGAACCCCACCGGCCGGACCGGGCATGTTGCTCAGCCCGGCCGAGCCGGACCTGCTCGACGCGGCCACCCGGCTCGTGCGGCTCCTGGAGACGCCTCGGGACATCCCCTTCCTGGCGCCCCTCTTCATCCGGGAGCTGCTCTACCGGCTGCTGTCGAGCGAGCACGGCGCGAACCTGCGCCACATCGCCGTGGCCGGGGAGCGGCTCGACTCCGTCAACCGGGCCATCACCTGGCTCAAGCACCACTACGCGGAGCCGCTGCGCATCGAGCAGCTCGCGCGCGTGGCGCACATGAGCACGTCCGCGCTCCATCACCACTTCAAGCGCATCACCGCCATGAGCTCGCTCCAGTACCAGAAGCACCTGCGGCTCCAGGAGGCCCGGCGCCTCATGCTGGGGCAGGCGCTGGACGCGGCCTCGGCGGGGCACTCGGTGGGCTATGAGAGCCCCTCGCAGTTCAGCCGGGAGTACGGCCGGCTGTTTGGCGCGCCGCCCGCCCGGGACATCTCCCAGCTGCGGAGCACGCTCCAGGGGCAGGCTCGGGCACCGGCCCGGCAGGGCAATGCGTCAACTTGACGCACACCCCGCCTCCGACGCCGGGATATGACGTGCGGGTGTCCACCGCGCCGACTCACGCCGAGGCGCCGTCGCCTGACGTCCTGGCCTCGCCCCCGCGCCTGCCGCGCTCCGCCTTCCGGCGCTCCACCGGAGACATGGCGGCGCGGCTGTCCTCCAGCGACATCGCGCTCGGGTGGCTGGTCCGCCTGCGCTGGCACGCCGCCGCGGGCCAGGCGCTGACGGTGGGCGTCGCCGTCCGGGTGCTGGGGCTGGCGCTGCCCGTGACGCCGCTGCTGGCCCTGGTGGCCACGACGGCGGTGTCCAACCTGCTGCTGGCGCTCTGGCTCCGCCGCGAGCCCGAGGTCCGCCCCGGCCTGCTGGGGGCCGTGCTCGCGTTCGACACCGCGTTGCTGACGGGGCTGCTCGCGCTGTCCGGTGGCCCGGCCAACCCGTTCGCCATGCTGTATCTCGTCCACGTGACGCTGGCGGCCATCGTGCTGGGCCCCCGCTGGACGGTGCTCATCGCGTTGCTGTCCGTGCTGGGCTCCACCAGCCTCTTCGCCTTCCACGTCCCGCTGCCGGACACGGTGAACCCGCCGGGCAGCCACGGCCTGGACTCACTCCACGTCGTGGGCATGTGGGTCGCCTTCACGCTGACGGCGCTCATCATCGCCTTCGTCGTCGCCCGCGTGGCCGCCGCGCTGAGAGCTCGGCAGGCCGCGCTGGCGCGCACGCAGCGGCTGGCGGCGCGCGCGGAGAAGCTGGCGTCGCTGTCCACGCTGGCGGCCGGCGCGGCGCACGAGCTGGGCACGCCGCTGGGCACCATCGCCATCGCGGCCAACGAGTTGGACACCCTCATCCTGGAGGCGCCCCAGGAGGCGCTGGAGGACGCCCGCCTCATCCGGGACGAGGTGGAGCGCTGCCGGGACATCCTGGAGCGCATGAGCGCGCGTGCGGGCCAGACGCTGGGCGAGGTGCCCGAGCGGACGACCCCGGGCGACGTGCTCGCGCGCCTCCGGGAACAACTGAGCACCGCGGACCAGGCGCGCCTCCAGTTCGAGCCCGGCCCGGACGTGCCCTTCTGGTGCCCCGTGCGAGGGCTGGTGCAGGTCCTGACGAACCTGGTGCGCAACGGGCTGCATGCCAGCGAGGCCACCCAGGCGAGCGTCGTGGTGTCCGCGCACCGCGAGGTGGACCGCCTGCGCTTCATCGTGGAGGACCGGGGCACCGGCATCCCACGCGCGCTGCTGCCCCGGCTGGGCGAGCCCTTCTTCACCACCAAGCCCGCGGGCCAGGGCATGGGGCTGGGCCTGTTCCTCACCCAGACGTACGCCGAGCTGTGCGGAGGCCGCCTGGAGCTGAGCTCCGAGGAGGGCCAGGGAACGCGCGTGACGCTGGAGCTGCCCTTGAGGAAGGAGTCGTCCGATGCCACCGGGTGAAGCCCCCGCCAGGGTGCTCGTCACGGACGACGACGAGCGCTTCCGCGAGCGGCTGATGCGCGCCTTCGTGCGGCATGGCTTCCAGGCCCACGGCGCGGCCAGCGCGCAAGCGGCGCTCGAGGCCGCGCGGGCGTTGCGCCCGAGCTACGCCGTCGTCGACCTGCGCCTGCCCGACGGCTCCGGCCTGGAGCTGGTGCGCGAGCTGAAGGCCTTGGATGCGAGCATCACCGTCGTGGTGCTGACGGGCTACGGCAGCATCGCGACGGCGGTGGAGGCCGTGCGGCGAGGCGCCACGCACTACCTGGCCAAGCCCGCGGACGTGGACGACATCCTGCTCGCCTTCGCCGGCGCCACCCTCCCCTCCGGACAGGAGGCCGCGCTCACCCACGAGGTGCCCTCCCTGGCCCGCGCGGAGTGGGAGCACATCCAGCGCGTGCTCGCCGACTGCGGGGGCAACATCTCCCAGGCCGCCCGGCTGCTGCGCATCCAGCGGCGGAGCCTGCAACGCAAGCTGGCCAAGTACCCCGTCCCCAAGTGAGCGCCGCGGGGTGCGTCAGCAAGACGCACGAAGCGCGGCGCCCGAGCCGCTAGGCTGGAAGGTGTCAGGAGGTCCGATGTCCGCGCCACGCACGAGTGCGCTGCTGCTCAGCATCATGGTGTCCGCCGGAGGCTGTACCAAGACGCCCACCGATGCGGGCTGGAAGGAAGTCAACGGCGGCATCCAGTGCCAGGCGCTCCAGCACCTGGCCTGCACCGGCCTCTACGGCGAGGGCGGCACGGGGTGGGCGACCCGGGCGATTCCTCCCGAGGTGCGCCCCTACGAGCCCGGCCTCCAGCTCTGGAGCGACGGCCTGGACAAGGCGCGCTTCATCTCCCTGCCGCCCGGCACGAAGGTGGACACGTCCAATAGCGACGAGTGGCGCTTCCCCGTGGGCACGAAGCTCTGGAAGGAGTTCCGCTGGAAGGGGCGCCCCATCGAGACGCGCTTCCTCTGGAAGCGCCCGGACGGCGGCTGGCTGCGGACCACCTACCGCTGGAGCGAAGACGGGAAGACGGCGCTCGAGTTGACCGACGGCGAGAAGGACGTGCCCGGCACGGAGGGCTACGAAATCCCCAGCCAGTTGGCCTGCCAGTCCTGTCACCGCGGGCGCGGCGACGAGGTGCTCGGCTTCGAGGCCGTCGCGCTGGCCCATGACGGCGCGCGCGGGCTCACGCTGGCGAAGCTGGTGGAGGAGGGGCGCTTGAGCCACCCGCCCGCGAAGGTGCCTCGCATTCCCGGCACGCCAGTGGAGCAGGCCGCCCTGGGCTACCTGCACATGAACTGCGGCGTGTCGTGCCACAGCGCCAACCGCATGGCGCTGGGCAGCGGCTCCGGCCTGCACCTGCGCCTGGAGGCGGGCGAGCTCGGCGCCGTGCAGGAGACGGACACCTGGCGCACTTCCGTGAACGTGAAGGCGATCATGCAGACGTCGGGCATGTTCGGGAGGAGCTCGCAGCGCGTGGCGCCGGGCGACGTCCAGCACAGCTCGCTGCTCCACCGCATGGGCCAGCGCGGGGACTTCATGCAGATGCCGCCCGTGGGCACCCGCGTGGTGGACGAGCAGGGCCGGGCGCTCATCCAGCGCTGGATTGAGGCGATGCCCCCGAAGAAGGAAGGGTAGGCACCATGCTCTACTCGGGGGTGTTGCTCCTCCACTCCTGGCTGCGCTGGGGGGTGGTGGTGCTGGGCGTACTCGCGCTCGTGAAGGCGCTGCTGGGCTGGGCGCGAGGCCGTGACTGGACGTCCAGCGACCGGCGGCTCCAGCGCGTCTTCGTCTCCGCCTTCGACCTCCAGATGCTGCTGGGGATGACGCTCTACTTCGCGCTCAGCCCCGTCACGCCGCGGAGCCTGGACGCGCTGCGGATGAGCATGTCCATGGGCCACCTGCGCTTCTTCGGCCTGGAGCACCCGCTGCTGATGCTCCTGGCCCTCACGGCCGCGCACGTCACCTCCGCGATGTCGCGGAGGGAGGCGCCCTCGCGGTCCAGACACCGCACCTGGGCGGTGGGACTCCTGCTGGCCATGCTGTTCGTCGCCCTGGCCATCCCCTGGCCCGGCCTGTCCCACGGCCGGCCCCTGCTCCGGGGCCTCTAGCCTAGGCTTTCACCCATTTGCTCTGGAGCACGTCCCAGCTCATCTCCTTGCCCTTGAACGGCTCGGCCTGGTTGCTCGCGAAGCTGCCCGTCTCCTGCACGTTCGTGCAGCCAATGCCCTTCAGGTAGGCGATACAGTCCTTGGTGAACTGATTGGCCTGGTCGTGGTTGTGGGCCCCCATGGCGCCATACATCTTCGAGCTGCCAGGACCGTCGTAAGTGAAGTTCTGCACGTAGTACAAAGCCATGTCAGTCGCTCCCCTGAAGGCGTTGGTTGCCTTCACGATTATCGCACTTTCCGTTTCTCCTGTGAAAGTGCGCCCGGAGTCATGTTCCGCCAGACACTGATTCTCGAAAACAGGAATATTGCGATAATACAGTAAAACAAATATTCCAAGAAACCGAGACGAGGAGCGCCCGATAACGCCATGGGGTGTCCCCCCGCGTCGTTTCCTCCTTCCTCGGTGAGAGATGAAAAAATCAATCCTCGCGCTCGCGACACTGACCCTGGCCGCGACCAGCGCCACGGCAACAGAGCGCATGAACCCCGCGGACCTTCGCCGCGTCACCAAGGCCCGCGAGAGCATCGCCCCCGCGGTCCAGAGAGAGTTCGGCCCCAAGGCCCGGTTCATCAACCTCTTCGGACAGGGCCCGGGAATGCTCGCGGGCATCGTCGCCGAAATCCCAACGCAGCCCCTGGGCACGGATGACCTGCCGCTGCTGGCCATCGTCCAGTACGACGAGGCCACCGGCGCCGTGAAGGTCGTGGACCGCGAGTTCAAGTACCGAGAGGCGCGCACGGTGGGGCCCAACGTCGCGCTGCTGGACGGAGAGGGCAACCTGCGCCTGCGCGGCCCCGGCGTCCGCGAGAAGCTGCTGGCACAGGGGGTGGGCGGAGACCTGTTCCCGACAGCGAAGGGTGACGCGCTGGTGGCCACGCTGAAGGCCCGCGGGAACGAGGCGCACGAGACGTCCGTGGGCATCATCGACCTGAACGGCCGCGTGAAGGTGTTGGCGGACGGGCCTGGCGTGGACGCGACGCCCTCCATCTCTCCGGACGGGAAGACGGTGGTCTTCGTGTCCGGCAGGACCAGCGTGGCGTCATTCTACGTCACGTCGGTGGAGGGTGAGGCCCCCAGGCAGCTCACCAATGTCGGCATGGAGAACTGGATGCTCTTCGAAGGGGTCCCCGCCAACTTCGTGCCCCCACCCGTCTCGAGCCACCACATGGAGTGGCTCGGCCCTGACGTCCTTCGCTACAACGCCGGCGGCGGCGCGTTCTGGAAAATCAATGTACGCACGGGCCAGGCGGCTCCGGACCTGGGAGATGCCCGATGATTCGCGCGCTGACACGGAAGCTCACCCTGGCGCTGGCGCTCACCCTGCTGGCGCTCCCCGCCGCGTCTCATGCCCAGACGATGTTCCGCTTCCCCATCTCGATGCTCGGGGACCAGTGCGGCAACGGAGGCTGCGTCGTCAGTGCCTACAAGGACTACGGCGGCAGGGACTACGCGTGCGGCGGCGTGCGCTACAGCGGCCACACCGGCACGGACTACGCCCTGTCGGGCGGGTTCGGGAAGATGGACTACGGCGTCTGGGTCATGAACGCCGCCAGCGGCGTCATCGAGTCCTCGGTGGATGGCTACTACGACCGCTGCAACTACTGGAACCAGAGCAACCCCTACGCCGCCTGTGGCCTCTACACCGCCAACTACATGATCATGCGGCACGGTGACGGCTCCAAGACGCTGTACTGGCACCTGAAGAAGTTCACCCAGCAGTTCGCCCGGAACACCTCGCTCTCGTGTGCCTACTGGGTGGCCCAGGTCGGATCGTCCGGCGCATCCACGGGACCGCACCTGCACTTCGAATACTGGGTGCCCGGCTACGGCACGGATGACCCCTACGGCGGCGCCTGCGGGACGCCCTTCACGCGCTGGACGTCGCAGGGCGCCTACCGCGGGCTGCCTGGCATCGCCTGTCAGTAACGCGCGGACAGGGGGCCCTGGCCACACCCGGCCAGGGCTCCCTCCACCGGCTACTGCCAGGCGACGCGCTTCAGCCGGGTCGGCACCGGGCTCTCGCTCATCGTGAAGGAGCCGGCGCCGTCCGCCTGGTACTCGATGGCCTCGCCCTGCCCTTCCACCAACTATTCACACTTCCACCCGGGCACACCTGGACCGCGTCAGGGCTTCAGCGCGGACACCAGGTCACCCGCGGCCAGCCGTGTAACGGACTCCGCGGACGTGTGGAGGAAGCGCAGCGCATAGCCCTCGCTGCCGGCTGGGAGCGACGGGGCGTCCGTCATCCCCGCGAAGAACGTGGGCGCCGTGCCGGGCGTGAAGGCGTGGGTGATGGAATCCGCTTCAATGCCACGCAACCTGCGCAGGAAGGCGGTGGTGTCCTCGCCTGGGGCCCGCTTCAGGACGGACACGGTGCCATCCCTGCGCCGGACCTGCACCGTGCGGGTGCGCGTGGCCGCATGAAGACAGGCCAGCTCCCAGAGCGTGGGGCGGGCGCCGGTGCCGAAGTAGGCCAGGGTGTCCTTGCCAAGGTGCGCGAGCTCCCCCCGGGAGCGACGCACGCTCTGGAAGCCGTCCTCGGGAGGGACCTTCACATCCACCCACCGGAGCTGCTTCTCGACGAGGTCGATGACGAGCGGCACTGAAATCTGCCCGCTCCCTTGCAGGTCGAAGCGCTGCTCCACCGCGCGCGCATCGAAGTGAGGTCCGCCAGCGCCCTCCCGGACCATGAAGCCCGCGAACGCGTCCTCCATGCGGTCGAACGAGACGCTGTTGTAGGAGAACACCACCGGGATGGCGTAGCGAACGCCCTGCGCCAGCAGTCGCGGGGCATGGACATCCAGGAACTCGGCGCCTCCCATCGGCAGCGGCCCGGACGTGACATCCCCCGAATGCACCGCGGCGTCGTCCGCCAGCCGCAGGTTCGTGAAGTCACACAGGTCCACCAACCACCAATCCTTGTCGTAGAAGGCCACCGACAAGTCCAGGTCCACCCGCGTCCCCTTGGGCTCCGTCCAATGGACGAAGAAGCGCAAGGTCTTCCCTTCCGGCAACGGCAGCAGGCTTCCACGCGGAACCGCCACCAACGCCCGGGAGGCCGTCTTCTCCGCCAGCGGCACCAGCAGGTCAGCCAGGGCCTCGTCGAGCACCGCTTGAGGGAAGGCCGGCAGCGCCTCCGCCCGGCGCAGCAGCTCCCGCTCCAGCGGCGCCACCAGCTGGCCAATGGCGTCACCGGGGAGCAAGGGGCGCCGGTCCTCCATGCCCCAGGCGTGGGTGGCCTCGCCCTTGGGAAAGAACACGCGCCTGGCGAAGGGCTTGTGCCGCTGGCGCAGGTGCGCCGCGGCGGTGAGCAGCAGCGCGGGCGCGGCCCGAGGCAGCACGGCCTCGAGCGCCGCGAGCAGCTCCGGGTCGAGCGCGGCGGAGCCCGACTGGGCCACCGACAGGCGGCTCACATGGTCCAACCGGCGCAGCAACTCGCCGGGCCGCTGCCGCAGCAGCCGCAGCGCGCCGCGGACATCGCTCGCGTCCAGCGCCGCTTCGACGTGCGAGGCCCAGGAGCGGAAGGAAAGGCGGACGCCTCCGTCGACCTCCACCCTTTCAAAGTCCGCCGGATGCTCGCTGGCCAGACTCAGCACGGCTGCTCCGAATGGTGTCTCCGGCGCCAACACCGTCTCACGCAAGACAGCGAACGCGAGCGAGACCTTCGGATGGCGCTGCCACTCTTCGAAGACATGCAGGAGCTTCGCCTGAGCCTTCCACAGGCCAGGGTGGCGCCGGAGGTCCTCGGTGAGGTTCAGCACGGAGAGGCCTTCCAGCATCCGCAGGACGGCGCGCCGCACCGGACGAGGAGGGCTCTTCAGCGGAATCTTGACGGTGAGGTCGGGGTTGCCACCCGCCCACGCGACGAGCACCCGGAGCACATCCGTGGCGGTCTTCACGTGCGCCGCGGCGCCGGCCAGCACGTCTCCCGCTGTGTGGGCATCTTGAAGCAGGAGGCCGATGACGTGCGCCAGCGTCTCCTTCACCGGGATGCGCGGTGGGAGCCACCCCAGGATGCGCACCCCGAAGGAGGAGACGAGCAGCTTCAGCAATATCACTTCGCCCGGACGCAGCACCGTGGACCGGGACACCAGGCGCCGCAGCACCTCACTCGCCGTGGCCTCCAAGTCGGTGCCCAGCGACAGCCGCGTCAACCGGCCGGCGGTCTGGCCATACACGCTGCCGGCGGCCTTGAGCGCCGTGGGCTTGAGGAACGGCTCCGACGGTGACAAGCGGCGGTGACAACTGGGACACGCGCTGTAGTCGCTCCCATCGAAGCAACGCTCGCAGACCAGGTGGGCGCACGGCGACAGCGCATGCACCGTGTCCTGCGCGCCGCAGTGGATGCACGGCTGTTCGGGCGACTGGAACAACCAGCCCAGCATCCGCTGCACGTACAGCCGATGGGTGTCGTGCGGCACGCTCTCGGGGAAGTTCCGGAACAAGGGAACGAAGGGCCGGTTGGCCCCCAGGGTCGCCGCGCAGGTGTCGTAGACGAAGCGGCCGGAGGCCGCCATGACCTCGGTGGGCAGCGCGAGCAGCGCCTCCCGGAGCGGGCCGTCCAGCGTGTAGCCCACCCCCGCGAGGTCCGCCTCCAGGGCATCCATTCCCTGCTCCCGCGCCCGCCGGTCACCGCTGGGCGAGAGTCCGGAGGGGAGGAAGACCCGCCCCGTGGTCCGGAGCAGCAGCGCGGCGGTATCACCCGTCACGTCGAGCGAAGGGGCGCCCATGGTGACTCCAAGCGGGAGGAAAAAACGGGGCGGAGAGCGGATCCGCTACCTCTGGAGTGAGAAGGAAGCAAACCCAGGGCCGCCCCGTGCAGAACCCTATCAGGGCCCGGAGGGGCGCCGCTATCGCTGAAGCATGCGGGGCTCGCCCCAACCGTGGACGCGGACGCCCCGCGTACAAACTTCCCGGTGCACTTCACCCACGTCCATGAGGAGCGTCAGGCTCGCGTGGACCTGGACCGGGCGGAGCCGCCAGACTGCGAGCCATGAACCTCTCGCGAGCCGCCCTCCTCGTCCTGCTCCAGCCGCTGGCCGTCCAGGCCGCGGAATACCGCGTGGGCCCCGACCAGCAGTACACCCGCCTGGGTGACGTGCCCTGGGAGTCGCTCGAGCCCGGGGACACCGTCTTCGTCCACGCACGGCCCACGCCCTACGCGGAGAAGTGGGTCCTGGGCCGCAGGGGCACGGCCGCCGCGCCCATCACCGTGCGCGGCGTGAAGGACGCACAGGGCAACCTGCCCGTCATCGTCGGCGAGAACGCCACCACGCGCTCGCAGCTCAACTACTGGGGCGAGGAGCGCGGCATCCTGAAGATTGGCGGCTCCAACCAGCCCGCGGACACGCTGCCCGCGCACCTGGTGGTGGAGAACCTCCACCTGCGCCGGGCGCGCGGCGCCTTCACCGGCCGCAATGGCGCGTCCACCTACCTGGACAACGCCGCCGCCATCTTCATCGAGAAGGGCGAGCACATCACCATCCGGGGCTGCGTGCTCGAGGACAGTGGCAACGGCCTGTTCATCGCCAACCAGGCGTCGAATATCACCGTCGAGCACAGCCACCTCCTGGGCAACGGCAACTCCGGCAGCATCCTGGAGCACAACGCGTACACCGAAGCCCTGGGCATCACCTACCAGTTCAACCGCTTCGGTCCGCTCTGCGCTGGCTGCCTGGGCAACAACCTGAAGGACCGCTCGGCGGGCAGCGTCATCCGGTACAACTGGATTGAGGGCGGCAACCGGCAGCTCGACCTGGTGGACTCGTCCAGCGGCACGCTGCGCGCGGCGCCGTCGTATGCGCGGACGTTCGTCTACGGCAATGTCCTGCTGGAGCCCGAGGGCGCGGGCAACCGGCAAGTCGTCCACTTCGGTGGCGACTCCGACACCACTGCCAACTACCGGGGCACGCTCTACTTCTTCCACAACACCGTGGTGTCCAGCCGGACGGACCGGACCACGTTGCTGCGGCTGTCGCACCAGGACCAGACGGCGCACGTGACGAACAACGTGGTGCTGGTCGCCGCGGCCAATGGCAACACCCTGTCCCTCACGGACGCGGCGGGCACGCTCCGGCATGGCGGCAACTGGTACAAGCCCGGCTACGTGAGCACCTTCGGCACGCTCACCGGCGCCGTCGTGGACGCGGGAGGGAATCTCACCGGCGCCGCCCCCGGGTTCATCGACCTCGCTGGACAGGACTTCCGCCTGGCCACGGGCTCATCCCTGAGGAGTCAGGCGGTGGCGCTCCCCGCCGAGGCCAGCAGCGAGCCCGTCACCCGGCAGTACGTGAAACACACCGCGAGTGAGCCGCGCGCCCAGGTGAGCCCGGCACACATCGGCGCGTATGGGGATGTCTCCGCTCCGGGAACGGAGACGCCGGACGCGGGCACGCCAGCCGACGCGGGCACGGGCACGCCGGCCGACGCGGGCACCCCGGCCGACGCGGGCACGGGCACGCCGGCCGACGCCGGCACGACGCCCCAGCAGCCGGATGACGAGGGCTCGGGAAGCTCGGGCGGCTGCGCGGCCTCCGGCGCCAGCCTCGCGGGCCCACTGGCCTTCGCGCTCCTCGGCGTCCTGGGGCGGAAGCGGGGCGCTCGACGCACCCTTCCCCTGCGCCGAGGAGCCCGTATGCTCGGGGCGTGAGGTGGATGCGTCAGGCAGGACAAGCGTGGGGCCTGGAGCCCTGGAGGCAGGAAACCGCCAGCCCCATCCGGCGGAAACCGAAGGGGCCTTCGCGGGCGAGGCGGCTCCACCGGACCGTCGTGGCCCTGGGTCGCGTCTCCCGCGCCTTCGAGTTTCCCCGCACGATTCTGCACGTCGCGAAGTCCGCGAGTGGCCCCATCATCGTCAGTGAGGACGACGAGGGGCGTCGCTACCTCCAGTTCGGGTGGATTGGCGCCTTCCAGAGCGCGGTGTGGCCGGGCTTCCCTCTGCGCCTGGAGCTGGACTACACGCGCGCCGTCGCGGCGACGCTGGCTTTCGTGCCGGAGCCCTCGCGCATTCTCGTCGTGGGCCTGGGAGGCGGCGCCATTCCCACCTTCCTCCGCGCGGTGCTCCCGCACGCGCACATCGACGCGGTGGAAATCCAGCCCCAGGTGCTGGACATGGCCCGGCGATACTTCGACTTCCACGAAGACGAGGCCTTGCACGCCCATCTCACGGACGGACGGCGTTTCATCGAATCACCCGGGGCGCCGTATGACGTCATCATCCTGGATGCCTACGGCGCGCGCACCATCCCTCCGGCGATGGCGACGCGAGAGTTCATGCAAGCCACGCAGGCGAGGCTGACGCCGGACGGGGTGGTCGTGGGCAACGTGCTCCGGAAGTCAGGCCGGCCCGGCTCGCTGATGGACCCACTGTGGAAGGCCAGCTTCCCCCAGCTCTATGCCTTCGACGTGAAGACGTCGGACAACCGCATCCTCGTGGGGCTGCCTCACGCACACAGGCCCCTCCGGGCGGAGCTGCTGGCACGCGCCGGGCGGCTCGCGCGCGAATGGGGCGTGCCCTTCAACCTCCGCGCGCGAGTGGCCCGGCGTGTGAGACAAGGCCCCTCACGGAAGTCAGGCAACGCGCGCTAGTCTTTGCATGCAGTCCCGCAGCGCAATCATTCAACCTACTGGCCCGCGCCGTCGTACGCGCGCTGCAGTCCCTGGATGTCAAGCTTCACCATGCCCAGCATGGCTTCCATGACCCTGCGCGCCTTCTCCGGGTCCTTGTCGCCCAGCATCTTCCCCAGCACGGACGGGACGATTTGCCAGGACAGGCCGAAGCGGTCCTTGAGCCAGCCACACTGCTGCGTCTGGCCTCCGCCCTCCAGGAGCTTCGACCACAGCGCGTCCACCTCCACCTGCGTCTGACAATCCACGAACAGGGAGATGGCCTCCGTGAACTTGAACTGAGGCCCCCCGTTCAAGGCCATGAACTGCTGTCCGTGCAGTTGGAAGGTGCCGGAGACGACAGGCGCGGCATCCGAGCTCCCGGCGCGGTTGAGGCTGAGAATCCTCGAGTCCTTCTTGAAGACGGACACGTAGAACTTCATGGCTTCTTCCGCGTTGCCGTCGAACCACAGGAAGGGCGTGATCTTCTGCATGGTGCGTTCTCCTCGGTTGACGTACCCGCTCCGCGACAGGGGGAACGGAAGCTTCCAGCGTCGAGCGCCTGGAGCTCCACACGGCGCACAACTCACGCCTGCGACGCGGTTCGCGTTGCCCATCCTACCGAGGAGCGGATATTCCGTCACAGATGACTCACAGCGTCGGGGCACGGCACGCGCCGTCCCGCCGCTCCTTTCGAACCGGAGTTCCTGGATGCAGTCACATCGCGCGGTCTGGAGCAGGCGCCTGATACTCGTGGGGAGCGTCATCCTCCTGTCATGCGGGAAGGAGGGGTTGACGCCGCCCGGTGAGGACGCGCTGGCCTCCGCACGAGGCCAGGCCCTGGCCCAGTGGGAACAGGCCCCTTCCGCCACCACCGCCCTGGCGCTGGCGCAGGCCTCCTTCCCCGACCTCGGAACGCGTCCAGCGCCCGCGACACCCTCGGCCCGGCAACTCGAAGTCCAGCTCGCGGATGACGGGGCGCTGACGCTGACCACGCGCGGCCTGAGCTTCCATGTCCGCCCGGCCGCCTCCACCTCGGGCGCGCTCCACCGTGAGCGCTTCGCCGCGTTCCACGGCGAGCGGCACCTCTGGTGGCCCGTCGGCAGCACGCAGACCACCGCCGAGGGCTGGCGCACCTCGCGGGTCGAGGAGGCCTGGATTCTGGACGCGCTGCCGGAGGCACGCGACGGCGAGCCGACGCACCGCGCCGAATACACCGTCACGTTGCCGCCCTCCGTCCGGCGCATCCAGGACACGGGCGACTCCCTCCAGTTCCTCGATGAAGGCGCGCGCCCCGTGCTCCGCTTCCATCCCTCCGTGGTGCGCGACGCCAACGGCCAGTCCCGCGCGGGCGGCACGCGGCTCGCGGGTGGACGCGTGAATCCGCGCACCCGGGTGTTCGACGTGGACGGCGCGCAGGTGCGCATCACGACCGAGGTCTCCCTCGCCGGGCTCACCGCGCCGCTCGTCGTCGACCCAGGCTGGTCCTCCACCGCCACCATGGCGACCGCCCGCGCGCAGCACACCGGCATCCTGCTGGGCACCGGAGAGCTGCTGGTCGTCGGCGGCGTCAACCGCACGGGCTTCGTGACTTCGTCCGAACGCTACGACTCCGACACCGACACCTGGAGCGCGGCGGCCGCCGCCGGAATTACAGGCAACGTCACCATTTCCGCGCGCCTCTCCGATGGAAGGGCACTCGTGATGACGGACGGCTCCACGTCGGGGCGCCTCTACGACCCCGCGACGGACACCTGGTCGGCCACGGGCCCCATGGCCGCGCCCCGCTCCCTGCCCACCCTCACGCGGCTCGACTCCGGTCAGCTCCTCATCGCGGGCGGCAGCAATCTCGCGACCGCTGAACTGTACGACCCCGTGAGCAACACGTTCCTGCCAACCGGGAGCCTGCCCGTGGTCCGGCGCTCTCACACCGCCACGTTGCTGCGGAGCGGGCAGGTGCTCGCGGTGAGCGGCTTCAATAATGTGGACGGCGAGGTCCCCGGCGCCGACCTCTACGACCCGGTGGCGGGGACGTGGACCGCCGCCGCGCCCCCCCTGGTCCCCAGGCACTACGCCACCGCCACCCTGCTCCCCGATGGCCGCGTCCTGCTCGTGGGTGGCTTCACTGAAATCGGCATCACCACGCATGCCGAGCTCTACGACCCGGTGGCCAACACGTGGACGGCCACGGGCGCCCTGAACTTCGCGCGCAACAGCCACACCGCCTCACTGCTGCCCGACGGCCGGGTGCTCGTCATGGGCGGCTCCAACGCCGCGCGGGATGCCCAACCCATCTCCGAGCTCTACGACCCCGCCACCGGCACGTGGACCGCCACGACCTCCATGGCGATTGGCCGGGAGAACAGCACGGCGACCCTGCTCCCCTCCGGCAAGGTGCTCACCGCCGGGGGCTTCAGCTCCAATCCGTCACTCACGTTCTACGCGGACACGGAGACCTATGACCCTGGCGTCCAGGCCTGGTCCGCTGCGGGGACCCTGGGCGGCCCCCGGGTTGACCCGCTGATGGCGCTGCTGCCCACCGGCCGCGTCCTCGTGGCGGGTGGCCATGACGGAACAGGCACCGCGCTGGCGTCCGCCTCGCTGTATGACGGGACGACGAACGCATGGTCCGCGGCGTCGGGCCTCTCCACCGCGCGAGCGGATGCCACGGCGACGACGCTGGCCTCGGGCGAGGTGCTCGTCGTGGGCGGCACGAACGCAGGCGGCGCGCTGAACTCGGCGGAGCGCTACACGCCCGCCACGGACATCTGGGTCCCCACTGCGCCACTCGCTCGCGCGAGGCACCTGCACACCGCGACGCGCCTGCCGGATGGCCGGGTGCTCGTCGTCGGCGGGCAGGACGGCGCGGACGTGCTCGCCTCCGCGGAGCTGTATGACCCGGCCACCCAGGCGTGGACCGCCGCGGCGTCCGTGGCCGTGGCGCGCACCGCGCACGCCGCCGCCCTGCTGCCCGATGGACGGGTGCTCATCGCGGGAGGACGCGGCACAGGCGGAGCGGCCCTCGCGGCGGCGGAGGTGTACGACCCCGCCACCAACACCTGGACCCCCGCCGGCGGGCTCGCCCAGGGGCGTGGGGACTTCACGCTGACGCTGCTGCCCTCCGGTGAACTCCTGGCGGCGGGCGGCGCCGCGGGAGGCGTGGCGCTCGCCACCACGGAGCGGTACTCGGCCGCCACGAACTCCTGGACGCCAGACAGCCCGCTGACGCAAGCGCGCTGGCGCCACACCGCCACCCTGATGCCCTCCGGTACGCTCCTGGTCGCGGGCGGCCTGAGCGCGCCCGACACCTACGTGGCCTCGGCCGAGGCCTACGGCGCCCCCTCGCGGACCTGGACCCTCGTCAGCGCGCCAGACGTGCGCGGCGGAGCCACCGCCGTCGCGTTGCCCTCGGGGGAGGTCCTGCTCGCGGGAGGCACGGCCGTCACCACGGCCCAGCGCTACGACGACGTCCTCGCCCTCCCCGCCTGGCGGCCTGTCGTCACGGCGCCGGAGACGCTCTACCAGGCCTGCCCCGCCATCATCGAAGGCCAGGGCTTCCGGGGCATCTCGGGCGCGTCCAGCGGCAGCTACCTGGACTCGCCGACGGACTTCCCCCTGGTGCGCCTGGGCGCCGCCGAGGGAGGGCGCCTCTGGACGCTCCCCGCCACGGACATGTCCGCCACGCGCGCGACGGTGCGGGTGCCCGCGGAGGTGCTTCCGGGTCCGTATGCCCTGTCCCTCTTCGCCAACGCCATTCCGGGCGGACGCATGGTGATGGTGCGCGCCAACACCGCGCCCACCGCGGAGGCCGTGCGCATCGCCACGATTTCCGGCCTCCCTCAAGACGTCACGCTCACCGCGACCGACCCGGACGCGGACCAGACGTTGACGTGGACCATCGTCACGCCGCCCCAGCATGGGACGCTGACCGGCACGCCGCCGAACCTCCGGTACACGCCCAACGCGGGCTACGTGGGCGCAGACAGCTTCACCTACCGCGTCAGCGACTGCGGCCTGGACAGCAACGAGGCCGCGGTGGACGTCGAGGTGGAGTCAGCAGCGGTCCTGGCCATCACCTGCCCCGAGGACACCGTCCTGGAAGCAACGGGACCGGAGGGCGCCCCGGGCAGCTGGCCGCCCGCCACCGCGACTCCCGGGGACGGAGGGCCGGCCACCATCACCTATGACCCCGAGGAGGGCAGCACGCTGCCGCTGGGGACCACCACCGTCACGGCCACCGCGGAGGACGCCTCGGGCGCGCGGGCCACCTGCACGTTCCAGGTCGAGGTGCGGGACACCACCCCGCCCGCGCTGACGTGCCCCGCCGACCTCCGGACGACCTCCGATGATGCGTCCGGCACGGCGGTGACCTTCGAGCTGCCCGAGGCCACGGATGCTGTCTCGACGCCCTCCGTGACGTCCTCGCCGGCGTCGGGGAGCACCTTCCGGCACGGCAACAACACCGTCACCGTCACCGCCACGGACGCCGCGGGCAATGAAGCCCGCTGCACGTTCCAGGTCACCGTCCAGGCAACGGTCATCTCCATCGCCGGAGGCGGCTGCCAGGCCTCTGGCGGCGGCGCGGCCTCGTCGCTGGCCCTCCTGGTGGTCCTGGCAACGTGGAGCGGGCTGCGTCGCCGCTCGCGTCACGCCTCGCACTGACCCGCACGTCACCCTCTTTCGAGAATGGACTTCACCTTGCGTACACAGGCTCGGAGCTGGGCGCTGGCAGCGCTCATCGCCTCCATCGCGCCCAATGCCCTGGCACAGAGCACCACGGGCGCGCTCATCCCCATCGACCTGGAGCGGCTGCGCTTCACCCCCGCGGCCACGGACTCGATGCTCGTGGACACGGGACACGTGCTCCCCAAGGGCGCCTACCGGCTGATGCTCATGGCCGGCTACGAGCGCGGCATCCTCCTGCTCAAGGGCAGCGATGGGCAGGAGCGCTCCATCATCGACTACCGCGTCTCCGGCTGGCTCGCGGGCGCCTGGTCGCCCGTCGACAACCTGGAGCTGTCCGCGCGGCTGCCCGTCATCATCCATCAGGGCGGCAATGGCGCGGACTCGCTGGTGGGCGTCTCCGCGCCGGACGCCTTCGGGCTCGGCACGCCGGAGCTGGGCGCCCGCTACGCGCTGCTGCGGCGCGAGGCCGGCGACCCCGTCTTCCTCAGCCTGGGCCTGGACGTGGGGACGCCCGGTGGCACCGCGGATGCCTTTGGCCGGCAACAAGGCTGGGCGGGCCTCCAGGTCGCGCCCCGGGTGGCGGTGAGCCGGGAGCTGGGCCCCGTCGTGCTCGGCGCCAGCGCGGGCGTGCGCATCCGCTCCACGGAGAACGAACCCGGCCGAGACTTCGGCACTGAGCTGGAGCAAGGCGTCGTCGTGTCCACGCGCGGCAAGGGCCTGCGCGGCGAAATCGCGCTGCAAGCCGCGGAGTCGCTGGTGGAGTCGGACTTCGCGCTGGAGCTGCTGGGCGGCGTGCGGATGCCCGTGGGTGGCGGCTTCGAGGCCTTCGCCATCGCCGGCCATGGCTTCACGGACATCCCGGGCACGCCGTCCATCCGCGCGGCGGCGGGCATCGCCTGGGCCCATCAGCCGCCCGCTCAAGAGGACGTGTGCCGGAGCGGCCGGAGTCACACGCCGGAGCAGTGCCCCGCGCTGGATGACGACGGCGACACGGTTCCCAACGGGCAGGACCGCTGCCCGCTCGAAGCCGGCCCGCCTGAGAATGACGGCTGCCCGGACACCGACTCGGATGGCGACGGCGTCGTGGACCGCGAGGACGCGTGCCCGAACGAGGCCGGCTCCGCCGAGAACAAGGGCTGCCCTGACACCGACTCGGATGGTGACGGCGTCGTGGACCGCGAGGACGCATGCCCGAACGAGGCCGGCGTCGCCGCCCACCGTGGCTGCCCCGAGCCCAAGCCGGAGCCCGCGCCCCAGGAGCCCGCCACCGAAGCGCCGACGCGGCTGCCCACCGAGCACCACGTCCAGTTCCCGGTGGGCCAGTCGACGCTCTCCGACGAGGAGCTGCGGAACCTGGACGCCGTCGCGGACTACCTGAAGGCCAACCCGGGCGTGTCCCTGCGCATCGAAGGGCACACGGACAGCACCGGCCCCGACGAGCTCAACCGCACGCTGAGCCAGGAGCGCGCGGACGCGGTGCGCACGCACCTCATTCAGCGCGGTGTCGCGTCCTCGCGGCTGACGGCGAAGGGCTACGGGCCCGACCGCCCCCTCACCACCAACGACACGCCCGAGGGCCGCGGCACGAACCGCCGCGTGGAGTTCGTCACCGAGTCCGGAGGCGCGTCACCGGCGCGCTGAGCCTCCGCGCCAGGCTCGCGGCCAGGGTTTGGCGCGTTCGTTCAAGCCCGCCCTCCCCCGCGCTCCTACCCTGGTGATGAAGCTGTCACCAGGAGGAGCCGCATGGGAGCAACCACTTCAAAGCAGGCGCCAGCGTTTCGCGCTGGAATGACAATGACGCGGCGCCTCGCCCAGCTCGCACTCGCATGCTTCGCGGGTGCGCTGGGCTGCGCCACCGCCCCGACGCAGCAAGTCATCTTTCCCTCCGCGGAGCGACAACCCGCGGAGGTTCATCCCCCCGGGAGCGTCCTCATGGTCCTCTCGGCCGCGTCGGAGCAGAAGCTCGCGAATGGAAGCACGCGCCAGACGGGCGTCTTCCTGAACGAGTTCTATGAGCCCTACCGCGCGCTCATCGACGCAGGCTACGACGTGGTGGTCGCGACACCCGAGGGCCGCGCACCGGCGTTCGACCCCGAGGGCATGAACCCTTCGTATTGGAAGGAGCACCCCGAGGCGCTCGCCGAAGCCCAGGCGCTCGTCACGCGGCTCCCTCAGCTGCACGCGCCGCTGAACCTGTCCGAGGTCCGCGCGCGCGCGGACGACTTCCAGGCGCTGCTCATCCCCGGAGGACAGGGCGTCATGGTGGACCTGCTCGATGACGCGGACCTGCACGGCTTGCTCATCCACTTCGGCGCCACGGACCGTCCCGTGGGGCTCGTCTGTCATGCCCCGGCGCTCCTCTCGCGGCTGCCCAAGCCGCAGAGCCCCTTCGTGGGCCGGCGCGTCACCTCGGTCTCCGGCTTCGAGGAGTGGTACATTGAAACCTTCGTCATGGACGCACGCGCCCTGGTTCGTGGGATTGGAGACCAGCTCGACGACGCCGGCTACCGCCATGAGACGGCGTTCCCGGGCCGCTCCCGCGCCGTGCGGGATTGCAACCTGGTGACCAGCCAGAATCCATTCTCGGGTGCCGACTTCAACGTGCACTTCCTCGCCGCGCTGAGCGACTGGCGCAACGCGGGCCGGTGCGCCGTGGACACCGGCGAGCCACCGCGCGCCTCGCGCTGACCAGGAGCAGCCGGACATGGGCGTGGACCAAGGCACCATGACGAGCCCATCCTTGAACGCCCTGCTGAAGGCGGCCGTCGCGCGGACCTACCCGGAGATTCCAACCGAGGGGCGCGACAAGGTCACCGTCCTCCAGGCCGTCATGGAGGCCCATGGCTGGCGGCCCGTGCTGGAGCTCGGCCGCGAGCTGCGGGCCCTCGCGTCCCATCCCGTCCTCCGGGCGCTCGTCGCGGGACCCACGCCCCGGCACGCCGTGGAGCGCTGGACCACCCTGGAGCGCTTCCTTCACTCGCGCCACCGCACGCAACTGCTCTCCCACGACCTGGCCCGCGCCCAGATGACGTTGCGGCATGCCGCCATCGACGGCGGGGCGATTCTCACCGTCAACGACCTGTTCATCTGGGGGGTGCTCGTCGCGCTCCTGGAGACCGCGGGGCTCACGGCGCTCTCCGTCACGCTCGAGCCCGGAGGCGAAGCGCCCATGGCCATTCATGGCCCCGCCCTGGTGGACGAAACACAGCGCCTGCCCGCCACGACGAACGTCGCGACGTTCCGCTGGAGGTCTGGGGAGCCCCTCCGTCTCCACGAGCCTGCCGCGCCGCGCGAGGGAGCCCCCCGCGAGGTCCGCGAGCGGCTCGAACAGGTGATGCGGGGCGACCTGCTGCACCCCTGGACGCTCAAGGAGACCGCGCAGCGGCTCGCCCTGTCCCGCCGCGGCCTCCAGCGCGCCTTGCAGCAGGAAGGGACCACCTTCTCGCAAACCCTTCAACGCGTCCGCGTCGGCGCGGCACACGCGCTGCTGGCAGACGCACGCCTGACGCTCACGGACGTCGCCTTCTGCACCGGGTTCTCCGACCAGGCCCACTTCACGAGGACGTTCCGCAAGCACAACGACGTCCCACCCTCCGCGCTGCGCGAGCTCGTGCTCACCCGCTCCGTCACGGCGAGTCGGTCAAACAAATTCCCAGGGTGAAAACAACGGTTTCTTGGAAATTCCCAAAAACCAAAAATGCCTGGAAGACCGTTCAGTCTGAAACTATAACGCCCCCCTGAGTTCAACGAGGGGCGTGCATGGGTACGGCGAAAAACAAGCAGCCATTTGAACTGCCAGACTTCTACGTTCCCTGGCCGGCGCGCTTGAATCCCAACCTCGAAGGCGCCCGGGTGCATTCGAAGGCCTGGGCGCGCGAGCTGGGCATCATTGGCCGCCCGAAGGATGGCAGCGCTCCGGAAATCTGGAGCGAGGCGAAGTTCGATGCCATGGACTACGCCCTGCTCTGTGCCTACACCCACCCGGAGACACCGGGCCCGGAGCTGGACCTCATCACGGACTGGTACGTCTGGGTCTTCTACTTCGACGACCACTTCCTGGAGCTCTTCAAGCGCTCCCAGGACATGGTGGGCGCGAAGGCCTACCTGGACCGGCTGCCGTTGTTCATGCCGCTGGACCCGGCGGCCACGCCACCGCCGCCCACCAACCCCGTCGAGGCCGGGCTGCTGGACCTGTGGAACCGGACCGTCCCCAGTCGCACCATGGCGTGGCGGCGCCGGTTCTTCGAGCACACCAAGCACCTGCTGGACGAGTCGAGCTGGGAGCTGAACAACATCAGCGACGGCCGCGTCTCCAACCCCGTTGAATACATCGAGATGCGCCGCAAGGTGGGCGGCGCCCCGTGGTCCGCGAACCTGGTGGAGCACGCCGTCTTCGCGGAGGTCCCGGACCGCGTCGCCGCCAGCCGCCCGATGCGGGTGCTGAAGGACACGTTCTCCGACGCGGTCCACCTGCGCAACGACTTGTTCTCCTACGAGCGGGAGATTCTGGAGGAGGGCGAGCTCTCCAACGGCGTCCTGGTGATGGAGAAGTTCCTGGACATCTCCCCGCCCAGCGCCGCGCAGCTCGTCAACGAGGTGCTCACCTCCCGGCTCCAGCAGTTCGAGAACACCGTCTTCACGGAGCTGCCGTCCCTGTTCGTCGAGTTCGGCCTGAATCCAGTCGAGCAGGCCCAGGTGCTCACCTACGTCCGGGGGCTCCAGGACTGGCAGTCCGGCGGGCACGAGTGGCACATGCGCTCCAGCCGCTACATGAACAAGGGCTCCGGCGGCGCGGGCGGCTTCTTCCTGGGCCCCAACGGCCTGGGCACCTCCGCGGCGCGGCTTCCGCAGTCGCCCACCGCCCTGGGGCTCACCCGCCTCAAGAGCTTCTCCCACGTGCCGTACCAGCCCGTGGGCCCGGTGAACCTGCCGAAGTTCTACATGCCGTACTCCACGAAGCCCAGCCCTCACCTGGACACCTCGCGGCGAGAGTCCAAGGCGTGGGCGCGGCGGATGGGCATGTTGGATGTCCTCCCCGGGGTCCCCGGCGGCTACATCTGGGATGACCACAAGTTCGACGTGGCCGACGTGGCGCTCTGCGGCGCGTTGATTCATCCCCACGCCACCGAGGCGCAGCTCAACCTGTCCGCCTGCTGGCTCGTCTGGGGCACCTACGCGGACGACTACTTCCCGGCCTTCTACGGCCACACCAAGGACATGGCCGGCGCCAAGGTGTTCAACGCCCGGCTGGCGATGTTCGTGCCGGAGGACGCCGGCACGGCGGTTCCGCCCCCCACCAATCCGGTGGAGCGGGGGCTCGCGGACCTGTGGGCCCGCACCACCGAAGGGGTGACGCCCGACTCACGGCGCCTGTTCCGCAAGGCCATCCTGGACATGACGGAGAGCTGGCTTTGGGAGCTGGCCAACCAAATCCAGAACCGCATCCCGGACCCCATCGACTACGTGGAGATGCGGCGCCAGACGTTCGGCTCGGACCTCACCATGAGCCTGTCCCGCCTGGCGCATGGGGATGCGCTCGCGCCTGAAATCTTCCACACCCGGCCCATCCGCAGCCTGGAGAACGCCGCGGCGGATTACGCCTGCCTCATCAACGACGTCTTCTCCTACCAGAAGGAGATTGAGTTCGAAGGTGAGCTCAACAACGGCGTGCTCGTCGTGCAGCGCTTCCTCGACCTGGACCCGGCGCGGGCCGTCCTGGTCGTCAACGACTTGATGACCGCGCGGATGCGGCAGTTCGAATACATCATCGCCAACGAGCTGGAGCCGCTGGCGCGCAGCTTCAACCTGGACGGCAAGGCCCAGGACAAGCTGAAGCAGTACGTCCAGAAGCTGCAGTGGTGGATGAGCGGCGTGCTCATCTGGCACCAGACGGTGGACCGCTACAAGGAGTTCGAGCTGCGCGCGTCCCGCAAGCTGGGCCTGCGCGTCTCCTCGGGCCCCACCGGCCTGGGCACCTCCGCCGCACGCATCGCCTCGCTGTTCTCCAACCTGCGCTCCGGCGCCTGATCTTCCATCCCACTCGAAAGGCCAATCATGTCGAACATCATCAAGCCGGGCGGTGACGCCGAGAAGTCCCAGTTGAGCCTGGGTACGGCCGCGGCGCGCCAGCTGGCGACGACGACCAAGTCCGTTCCGCAGATGCAGGGCATCTCCTCGCGGTGGCTGCTCAAGCTGCTGCCCTGGGTGCAGGTGTCCGGTGGCGTGTACCGCGTCAACCGCCGACTGAGCTACGCGGTGGGGGATGGCCGCGTGACGTTCACCACCACCGGCGCCAAGGTGCAGGTCATCCCGCAGGAGCTGTGCGAGCTGCCCCTGCTGCGCAGCTACGACGACGTCGAGGTGCTGGCGGCGCTGGCCAACCGCTTCGAGCAGAAGACGTACAAGGCCGGTGAGGTCATCACCGAGGTGGGCAAGGAGGCGGACTGCATCGTCCTCATCGCCCACGGCAAGGTGAACATGATTGGCGCCGGCAAGTACGGCGACACCACCGTGCTCGGCGTGCTGGCGGACGGCGACCACTACAGCTACGAGGCGCTGCTGGAGTCGCAGGACTACTGGAAGTTCACGGCCAAGGCCGTCACGGCGTCCACCGTGCTGGTGCTGCAGCAGTCCGACTTCGAGGCCGTGGTGGCTCAGTCGCCCTCGCTGAGCAAGCACATCGAGCGGTTCAAGGCCCGCGCGAAGAAGAAGCAGGACACCACGGGCCAGGCCGAAATCGAGCTGGCCGCGGGCCACACCGGCGAGCCGGTGCTGCCGGGCACCTACGTGGACTACGAGACGTCGCCCCGCGAGTACGAGCTGAGCGTGGCGCAGACGGTGCTCCAGATTCACACCCGCGTGGCGGACCTCTTCAACGAGCCCATGAACCAGACGGAGCAGCAGCTCCGGCTGACGGTGGAGGCGCTGAAGGAGCGCAAGGAGCACGAGCTCGTCAACAACCGCGAGTTCGGCCTGCTCCACAACGCCGACCTCAAGCAGCGCATCCACACCCGCAGCGGGCCGCCCACGCCCGACGACATGGACGAGCTGCTGGCCACCGTGTGGAAGGAGCCGTCATTCTTCCTGGCCCACCCGCGCGCCATCGCCGCCTTCGGCCAGGAGTGCAGCCGCAAGGGCATCTACCCCACCAGCGTGGACTTCAACGGCAACATGGTGCCCGCCTGGCGCGGCGTCCCCATCTTCCCGTGCAGCAAGATTCCCGTCAGCGATTCGCGCACCACGTCCATCATGCTGATGCGCGCGGGTGAGAAGAACCAGGGTGTCGTCGGCCTGCACCCCGGCACCATCCCCGACGAAATCGAGCCCGGCCTCAACGTCCGGTACATGGGCATCAACGAGAAGGCCATCATCAACTACCTGGTCACCAGCTACTTCTCCGCGGCCGTCCTCGTGCCCGACGCGCTGGGCATCCTGGAGAGCGTCGAAATCGGCCGTGGCGAATAGGCCTCCTCCCGCTCGGAGGACGTGAGGGAATCCACATGGCGAATTTCGTGAAGACGGGCGGCGACGACACCCCGCGCCTGAGCCTGGGCACGGCCGCGGCGCGCCAGCTCGCGACGACGACCAAGACGGCCCCGCAGATGCAGGGCATCACCCCGCGGTGGCTGCTGCGCATGCTGCCCTGGGTGGAGGTGACGGGCGGCACGTACCGGGTCAACCGGCGGCTGAGCTACGCGGTGGCGGATGACCGCCTCGTGTTCAGCAACCTTGGCGCGAAGGTGCAGATCATCCCGCAGGAGCTGCTCAAGCTGCCGCTGCTGCGGGGCCTGAGCGGCGACGACGAGGTGATTGCCGCCCTGGCCAGCCGGTTCACCCAGGCGGAGTACAAGGCGGGCGACGTCATCGTGGAGGAAGGCAAGCCCGCCGAGCACGTCTTCCTGCTGGCCCACGGCAAGGCGCGCAAGCTCCGCGAAGGCCCGTATGGCGCGCCCGTCACCCTGGACGTGCTGGCGGACGGCGACCACTTCGGCGACCAGGCCGTGGCGACGTCGGATGACGTCTGGAGCTACACCGTCAAGGCCACCACGCCGTGCACGGTGCTGTCCCTGCCGCAGCAGGCGTTCGAAGAGTTGATTGCCCGGTCCGCCGCGCTGCGCGCCCAGGTGGAGCAGTACCGGGAGCGCCTGAAGAAGCCCCAGGACAAGCTGGGACAGGCCGCCATCCCCCTGGCCGCCGGCCACTCCGGTGAGCCGGACATCCAGGGCGGCTACGTGGACTACGAGCTCGCGCCCCGCGAGTACGAGCTGAGCGTGGCGCAGACGGTGCTCCGGGTCCACACGCGCGTCTCCGACGTGTTCGGCGACCCCATGGACCAGACGGAGCAGCAGCTGCGGCTGACCATCGAAGCGCTGCGGGAGCGGCAGGAGCACGAGCTCATCAACAACCGGGACTTCGGCCTGCTCCACAACGCCGACCTCAAGCAGCGCCTCCACACCCGCAGCGGGCCGCCCACGCCCGATGACCTGGACGAGCTGCTCAGCCGGCGCCGCAAGTCGCGCTTCTTCCTGGCGCACCCGCGCACCATCGCGGCGTTCGGCCGGGAGTGCACCCGCCGAGGCGTCTATCCGACGCCCGTCGAGGTCCAGGGCACGCCGTGCATGGCCTGGCGCGGAGTCCCCCTGCTGCCGTGTGACAAGCTCCCCATCACCGAGCAGCGCACCAGCTCCATCCTCGTGCTGCGCACCGGCCAGGAGGACCAGGGCGTCATCGGTCTGCGCCGCACCGGCCTGCCGGACGAGGTCGAGCCCGGCCTCTCCGTGCGCCGCATGGACGTCACGGACAAGGCCATCACGAACTACCTGGTCAGCACCTACTTCTCCGCGGCGCTGCTCATCCCCGATGCGCTGGGTGTGCTGGAGAACGTGGAGCTCGGAGGCTGATGTTTCAGAAGCTGACACGGCGGGTCCGGGCGCGCTGCCTGGACTCGCTGTGTCGCTTGAAACATTCGCATGCAGCGCATCTCAGTCCGGCGGGACTGAAGAATTCCAATACTGAAACATGTAAAGACACCGTCTCCGCTCGGTTTGGCGTGGACGTGACTTGGATGAGCCGTGAAGGCGTGATTGGTTCCGCGCTCCCCTTCACCCCTGAGAGGTTCTCATCCATGCGGAACATCTTCGCCACGACGGCCGCCCTCGCCTCCCTCATGCTGATGGGCCCGGTGGCCTGTGGCAGCGGCACGCCCGAACAGACGCAGCCGACCGCCGAGCAGCAACAGAGCTTGAAGGCCACGGGCACGGGTTGCAGCGCCGACTCGGAATGCGCCAGCGGGCTGTGCTGGACGGAGGCCGACTCGTACCCCACCTACAACCCGTATTGGATTCGCGCGGACAGCTGCACGGAGGAGTGCGGTGGCCCTGGCGACACGTACTGCCGTGAGCTCGCGGAGGAGTACAACGCGCCCTATCCCGAAAACGCCCGCTGCATCAGCGCCCGCGGCGTCTACGACAACAACCCGTATGACCACTCCGTCTACCTTTGCGACATGGTGGCCGTTGGCCTGGGCAAGGTCCACTGGGTGGAGTGACGCCGCAACCGCCGTCAGCCGCCTGGAGGGGCTCGCGCTCCAGGCGGCTGTTGCCTCCGCGTCCGTCAACGAGCGGACCGGGTTGATTCACTTCGCGTGACGGAACATTGTCCGCGCCATGAGCACGAAGGACTCCGTTCAGAGCATCCTCGCCGTGGTGGAAATCGGCGCTCCGCTGGCCGTGGGCATCCTCCAGGGCATCCTGGTGCTGAAGTTCGTCAAGCCGCGGCTCCTGGCGCGGATGGGTGGGCTGGCCAGCGTGGTCCACTCCCGGGCCAACACCCTGCTGAGCGTGGTCCAGATGATGGTTCTCCTGGGCGTGGTGGTGGCCTGCAGTGCCGCCTACGCGCCGCGGACGCTCGCCTGGCTTCTGGAACGTGACCTCCTCCCATTCGAGCCCACGCCGCTCGTGCTGCGCGTCGCCGCCGTCATCGCCGCCTACTTGAGCGGAGCCAACCTGGTCCACCTGACCACGGCCCTGTCCAGCGAGCAGGCGTCGAACACGCTGGAGCCCATGCCGCTCAGCGACCGGCGTCCGTGATGACGCGCTCGATGAGCGCCAGCATCGCGGCGCGGTAGGCCTTGGCGTCCCCGCCGGTGCTGATGGCCAACGCGGCGCGGTCGAAGGCGGCGGACAGCAGGCTGGTGAGCGCGGGCACCAAGGGCCCATCGCCCAGCACGGCGGCGAGCCCCTCCCGCAGCGAGCCCGCGGCGGAGGCCTCATCGAGTGCCATCATCTCCGCATGGCCGAACACCGCCGGCCCCTCCACGAGCAGCAAGCGCGTGCGGCCGGGGACGGCCATCGCGTCGAGATAGGCCAGGCTTCCAGCGATGAGCGCCTCACGCGCGCCCAGGGCCGGCGGCGTCGCCCGGTCAATGGCACGGCGCAGCTCGGCGAATTCCCGCTCGAGCACCGCCCGCAGCAGCGCCTGCTTGTCCTCGAAGTGGTGGTAGAGCGCCCCCCGCGTCACGGCGGCGCCGGCCACCACCTCCGGCGTCGACGTCTGCGCGTACCCCTTTTCCACGAACAGCGCCCGGCTCGCGCCCACGAGCGCCTGCCGCGTCGTCGCGCTGCGCTCATCGTTGCTTCTTCGCGCCCTCGCGTGCATACATGCAGCCTGTATGCTGATTCATCGAAAGCCAAGCCCGAAGGAGAGAGGGAGCCCGTGAAAATCACCAGTTACTACCCGGTCATCATGACGAACGACGTCGCGGGGACGGCGGCGTTCTACACGGCGCACTTCGGCTTCAGCCCGCGCTTCACCAGCGACTGGTACGTCCACCTCCAGTCGGACGATGCCGAACATGTCGCGCTGGCCATCCTCGACGGACGGCACGAGACGGTGCCGACGGTGGCCCGGGGCACGGTGGCGGGGACGATTCTCAACTTCGAGGTCGAAGACCCGGACGCCGTCTACCGGGACGTGCAGGCGGCCGGCCTGCCCATCCACCTGCCGCTGCGGGACGAGGCCTTCGGCCAGCGGCACTTCATCACCGCCGACCCGAACGGGGTGCTCATCGACGTCATCAAGCCCATTGCGCCGAGCGAGGACTTCGCGAAGCAGTACGAGGCCAACGCGCTCCCCGTCGGGTGACGACCGGGGCCGGAAGCCGTTGCGGAAGCCCATCCCAGCCTACTCGGCCCGGAGCGGCCCCCGGAACCCGCTCGGCTCCGCGCTCACCGCGGTGTTTCCCGCGAGCATTCCCCTCGTGAAGAAGGGGGACTCGAAGAACACGTAGGGGCTGAAGAGTTCGGGGCGACTCGCGACCTCCAGCCTCGCGGAGAGCTCGGGCGGCAGCGTGAAGTCCAGCGCGTGCAGGTTGTCCTCCAACTGCTCCAGCCTGCTCGCGCCGATGATGGTGGACACGACGCAGGGACGCGTCGCCACCCAGTTGAGCGCCACCTGGGCGGGCGAGCGCTCCACCTCTTTCGCCACCGAGACAAGCGCCTCGACGATGGGCCAGGGGCGCTCCTGCAGGAACTTGTCCGCCACGGGGTTTCCGCTGGCCAGCAGCGCATGGGCGCGCCCCTCGCCCTTCGGCTGGGCTCCCTCGCGGGTGTACCGTCCTGTGAGGAGTCCCCCGGCCAGGGGGCTCCAGGGGGTCAGGGCGGCGCCCAGCGCGAGCGCGGCGGGGAGGTGCTCGCGCTCGACATTGCGCTCCGCGAGCGAGTACTCCAGTTGCAAGGCGGCGACCTTCTCCCAGCCGTTGCGCTCCGCCAGGGTTTGCGCGCGCGCGAAGTACCAGGCCGGCACGTCGGAGAATCCGATGTAACGCACCTTGCCCTCGCGCACGAGGCCGGTCAGCGTCCCCATCACCTCCTCCACGGGCGTCAGTCCATCCCAGACGTGCAGCCAGTACACGTCCACGTAGTCCGTCTTGAGGCGGCGCAGCGAGCCTTCGAGCGCGGACAAGATGTGTTTGCGACTGTTTCCGCCGGCGTTCGGATCCCCCGGCGACACGTTGGCGGAGAACTTGGTGGCGATGACCGCCCGCGCCCTCCCGCCGTGCTCCGCGAAGTAGTCGCCGATGATGCGCTCGCTGGAGCCGGAGGTGTACGCATCCGCCGTGTCGAGGAAGTTGCCACCCGCCTCCAGATAGCGCGTCAGCAGGCGGTGCGCGTCCTCGCCGCGCATGCCCCAGCCCCAATCGGTGCCGAAGTTCATGGTGCCCAGCGCCAGCGGGCTCACCCGCAGGCCCGTTTGACCGAGCAGGTGGTACTTCGCCAAGGACTCAATCGTCCGCGTCGACATGGTGGTGCTCTCCATTCGTCGTGATGGGCCGTGCTCCCCATCGCCCTGCCAGGAATAGAGGCGCGCCCCCATGAAGGCAGCCCGCTTCTTGCGCCTGTTGACGCTCACCGGGAGCGCAGGCCGGCTGACGGGCTCGGTGCGTGACGTTCTTGGGCGCAATCCTACGCATCAGCCCTCGCGCCCGGCGGGCCGCACATGGCCTCAGGCACGACAGCCACGAAAAAACTGTGTTTCGCGCGCTCCCACTCAATGACCTCTCATGAACTGAGAACGACGATTGTTTCTCGGATTCACCACACCTGAGCGTCCCCAGACCACCACACGGAGTATGAGACGCCGGCAAAATCCACCCCTCCGATTCCACTCTGAGCGCGGTGGCGAATCTCATCGAAAAGACACAGGCGATTGTTTATACGTGCATGCACTTTTGATGCAGTCCTGGAGGCTTCGCTGAAGCGCTCGCACACCCGGGTATTTCCCACGCACGTCCTGTACTGGCTCGCCGCTGGCTTCGCCCTGATTTACCTGGTGGCCGCGGCATTTCTCTCGTTCGGCAAGATTTACCTGCTCCCGCAGGACTTCATCAAAGAGCTCTTCCGCTACCAGGCCGCGCCCATCGTCCTGCTGGCGGGCATCCCCTGCGGCATCTACTTCATCTTCTGGCGCGCCAGCGACTTGTTCGCCTGGGTGTCCGCGCCGCCCAAGCTGGTGGTGGACGAGGAGTGCCTGCGCTCGGGCGACACGCGCATCGCGTGGCGGAACGTGAGCGCCATCATCACGGTGCAGAACCACGACCGGCTCATCCTGCGCCACCGCGGGGGCACCTACCGGCTGCGGCTGAACCTGTGGAGCGACGCGGACGAGCTTTACGGCCACGTGACGGACCACGTCGTGGAGGTGCTGCTGCAGGGCGTGCACCGGCAGGTCGACGCCGGCAAGTCGGTGCAGTTCGGGCCGCTCACGCTCAGTGGCGCCGGGCTGACGCACAAGAAGCGGCTGATGCGCTGGGATGACATCGAGAGCATCCGCTTCCAGGACGAGTTCGACCAAGGCGTGTCCACGCGCGAGCTGATCATCGCCGCCCAGGGCAAGCCGCTCAAGATTGACGAGGCCCGCATCGTCAACGCCCCCGTCCTCCTGGCCTACCTGTCGCAACGGCTGGCCGCCTGACTCCCCTTTCCCCTCACAGGTTACACGTCATGGAAATCTACAGCTCCTCGCAGAACAAGCAGAAGACGCAGAAGACGCAGAAGCCGCGCGAGGTCTACTACTCGCGCACGAAGCTCATCATCGGCGCGGTGATCTGGACGCTGGCCACGGCCTTTTTTGGCGCGCTCACCTCCCGGCTGACGGACAGCCTGGGCATCATGGCCCTCTGCGGGGCGATTACCCTTTGCATGCTCTGGATGCTCTACGGCTGCATCAAATCGCTGGGCAACCTGGACAAGCCCGCGCTGATTATCGGCCGGGATGGCATCCGCTTCGAGGACGGCCTGCTGATTGAATGGGCCGACATGACCGAGAATACCTATATCAGCCAGTCTTATATGGGCATTCCCACGATCAAGCTGATTCAAATCAAGACCACGCTGGAGAAGCCCAAGGTCAAGAAGATGCGCGTGGCGGCGCTCGACATCGACAGCGACGAGTACCTGGAGCTCTGCGACACCTACAGCCAGCACTCGGCGCAGGCCCCCGCCAGGGCGTAGCAAGAAACCTGGCACCGTGCCGGCATGAAGGCCGGCACGGCGCCATCAGGCCGTGAAGCGCTCGACGAGCAACGCCAGGCGCTGACGCAGCACGCGCGCCGTGGGCACGTCGGCCAGGAGCCCGTCGACGGCCAGCATGAACACCTCGGCGAGCGGCCGTGACGTCAGGACAGCCTGCGTGTACTTGAGCCAGCGTCGGCGGCGTCTCGCCTCGACCTCCGGCAACAGCCGCTCGCAGGCGGCGTAGAACTCGGACGCCATGGGCGCCCCCACCATCAGCGCCCACGGCTCCAGGAGGATGATTTCGTACACCTGGAGCAGCTTGTCGCGCGCGGAGCCCGGACCCGCCAGCACCTGCTCCACGCGGGGGTAGCGCGCCTCGAACAGCGCGTCGAAGACGGCCGCGAAGATGTCCTCCTTGTTCTTGAACTTCAGATACAGGAGCGGCCGCGACAGGTTCGCCCGCTTCGCGATGTCATCCAGGGACGTCTTCGCGTAGCCGAAGCGCAGGAAGCACTCCAGGGCGGCATCGACAATCGCCGCCCGGCGCAACGCATCACGCTCATCGCTCCTGGTTCCCGCCATGCGGAACAAATTGACAAAAATGACCTATATCGTCAATTCATCACCGCACAACGGCGAGCGTGGGTGGACGGCATGACGTGGCGCAGAAGGCTGGCGTATGCGGCACTGGGGACGGCGGCGCCGCTGGCCGTGCTGCTGACGGTGGTCGCCATCGAGGCCTGGCCGGCGCTGGGTCAGGCCGCGGACGGCGCGCGGCGGGCACGCATGGAGCGCTCGCCCCAGTGGCGGGACGGCCACTTCGACAACCCGCAGCCCCTGCGTAATGACGCCTGGGGTTCCATCGCGAGCATGTTCAGCGCCAGCCCCGACGTGAGCCCCGCCCAGGGCGCGCTGCCGGCGGTGGCGCTGGACGGGAGCGCGTTCGGCGCGCCGCCCGCCACCGGCCTTCGCGTCACGTGGTTCGGACACTCGACGTCGCTCGTGGAGCTGGACGGTCAGCGCATCCTCATCGACCCGGTGTGGAGCGAGCGCGTGTCCCCCTTGAGCTGGATAGGACCGCGCCGCTGGTACGCCCCGCCCCTTGCGCTGACGGCGCTGCCCGCCGTTGACGCGGTCGCCATCTCCCATGACCACTACGACCACCTGGACCATCAAACGCTGCTGGCGATGAAGGACTGGGACACATCCTTCATCGTGCCGCTCGGCGTCGGCGCGCACCTGGTGGGCTGGGGCATCCCCGAGTCGCGCATCATCGAGCTCGACTGGTGGGAGCGCGCACGCGTGGGGGCGCTGGAGGTCGTCTGCACCCCCGCCCGCCATGCCTCGGGCCGGACGGGCATCGACAAGGACGCGACGCTGTGGGCGGGCTTCGCGTTCCTGGGCCCCACGCACCGCGTGTACTACTCGGGCGACACGGGCCTGTTCCCCGCCATGAAGGACATTGGCGAGCGGCTGGGGCCCTTCGACCTGACGATGATTGAGGTGGGCCAGTACCACAGCGCGTGGCCCGACTGGCACATCGGCCCCGAGCAGGCCGTCACCGCGCACCAGTGGGTCCGGGGCCGCGTGCTGCTGCCGGTGCACTGGGGCCTGTTCACCCTCGCGCTCCACGGATGGACGGAGCCCATTGAACGCGTGCTCGCGGCGGGTGAGGCCGCGGGGGTGAGTGTCATCGTCCCGAGGCCGGGTGAGCGCGTCGAGCCCGGTGCGCCGCGCTCCCTTGAGCGCTGGTGGCCTTCCCTGCCGTGGAACACGGCGGTGCAGGACCCCATCGTCTCCACCCAGTTGGACTGACGTCGCGGCCGCCTGACTTCAGGCGCCCCTCACGGGCTACGACGTGTGCAGCTTCGGCCTGGGCGTGTCGTCGGCGGGAAAGGGCGACCGAGCGTCCACCCCCTGGCGGGCCGGGCGCCGACCCACCGTGCGCTGACGTCCGCTTGGCGCCTGCTCCCTGAATCCGAGGAGCGCGCGCAGGTGGCGCTGTGTACGGTTGTGTCAGGCCCATGACCAGCGCACCGCCACCGCCCCCCCAAATCCTCTCCGACGTGAGCATCGGCCCCGACGTCGCGGCGGTCGGTCGCATCGAGGCCATCAAGTCGGTCCTCCGGGTGCTGACGCAGACGACAGGCCTGCGGCTGGCCGTCGTCGCTCGCGTCACCGCGGAGGCCTGGACCTGCTGCGCCGTGCTGGACGAGATGAACTTCGGCCTGAAGGCGGGCGACACGCTGGAAATCACCACCACCTTCTGCAACACCGTGCGCAGCACGCTGGCGCCGCTGCTCGTCACCCACGCGAGCCAGGACCCACGCTTCAGGGACCACCCCGCCCCCAGGATGTACGGGGTGGAGAGCTACATCGCGGTGCCGCTATACCGGAAGGACGGGACGTACTTCGGCGTGATGTGCGCGCTGGATGCGAACCCCGCCGCCCTGTCCGAGGACAAGCTGGAGATCTTCCGTCACCTGGGTGACCTGGTGGGCCATCAGCTCGAACAGGAGGATGCGCTGAACGAGCGTGACGCCCGCCTGCTCGGCGCCCACGAGGCGTCCCTGCTGCGCGAGCAACTGATTGGCATCGTCAGCCACGACCTGCGCAATCCGCTCAATGCCATCTCACTGGCCGCCGCGACGATGATGCGGCTCGAGGAGCTGGATGAGCGGAGCCGGCGAGGGCTCCGCCGCATCCTCGACGCCTCGGACCGCGCCCACCGGCTCATCCGAGACCTGCTGGACTTCACCCACGTCCGCACGGGAATGCCGCTTCCCATCAACCCCCAGGCCGCGGACCTGCACCAGCTCATCCGGCAGGTGGTGGATGAAGTGCAGCTCACGGCCCCGGAGCGCGAGCTGGACGTGGTGCACGCCGGCGACGCGCGCGGGACGTGGGACCCGGACCGCATCGCCCAGGTGCTCACCAACTTGTTGGCAAATGCCATGCAGTACAGCCCGTCCGACTCCCCCATCCGCGTGGAGGCGCGCGGCGAGGCGCAAAAAGTCGTCCTGAGCGTGAGCAACGTGGGCGAGCCCATTCCGGTGGGGCTGCTGCCCACCCTCTTCAAGCCGATGACGCGAGGAACCACCACCGTCACGGAGCGCCGCAGCGTGGGTCTGGGCCTGTTCATCGTGGAGCAGGTTGCACGCGCGCATGGGGGCCAGGTGGAGGTGGTGTCCACCGCGGAAGCGGGCACCACCTTCCGGGTCCACCTGCCACGAGACGCCTGAACGCCGCGGCCCGCCAGCCTGCCGGCCGAGTTGGCGCCTGCCCGCCCGTCAGGCGCAGGTGCCCTTCCCGACGCCAGGAAGCACCTTGAGCGCGGGAGAGAGAGGGCGGATGAACCGACGACTCAGTGCGCTTGTCCGAAGAGACCCGGCCGAAGTCCAGGGCGCGTATTTCCTGCTGAAGGGCCTGTTGCCCTGGCTCCAGCCGAAGCGAGTCACGCGGCTCACCGGCCCCATCCGCGAGGGCTGGTTGATGAAGACGGTGGGCGGGCTCGCCGGCACGGTGGGCGCGACGCTCCTGTCCGCGCACCGCCATGGCCGCGTCACGCCGGAGCTTCGGAAGCTGGGCATCTGGAGCGCGCTCACGCTCCTGGTGGTCGACGTCTCCACGTATGCCACGCACCGGAGGCGGCGCTCCGCCGTCTTCCTGGCCGACGCGGCCGTCCAGGCCGCGCTGCTCGCGGCGCAGTGGTACGCGTGCAGCCGCATGCCGGTGGTCATCGACGCACGCGCCGGTGGCCTTCGCGACCCGTCACGGTACGGCGCGGGCGAGCATGGACGGTGGAACATCCTCCCTGGCGAGTCACGCGACGCGGCCGGCAATCGAGACATCGTCGCCGAAGGCTCCATGTCCTCCTTTCCCGCCAGCGACCCGCCTTCCTACATGGGCTGACGCCTTCGCCCCTGTGCCTCCCGGAGCGGGCGGTGTAAACGGGAGCGCGTGAGCGAGCGCTGGGAGCGGCGGTTCCGCCGAGAGGTGAAGGAGCTGGACGCCGCCCTGCGCGGCGTCCTGTCCCGGAGACAGTCCGACGAAGAACTCCGTGCCGCCCTCGAGGAGCTGGCGCGCCGCCCCGCCTTCTCGTCCTTCACCTGGCTGTGGGGGCCTGCCCTCAACGCCAGGGACCGCGTCCGCTTCCGCCCCCTCATGCTGTCCTGCTTCTCGCCCAGCAGCATCACCGCCGCGGGGAAGTGGGTGAACCCCTGGACGGGGGAGAACGCCGCCGCGCTGGAGGCCTGGCGCTCCGACGCGGACCGCGCCGACGACGTGGAGCTGTTCCGCCGCCTCCAGGCCTGGAAGCTCGCGGGCCTGCGCGGCCCCCAGCAGACCGAAGCCTGGCGGGCGGAGGTGGTGCGGCGTGTCCGGGAAGCACCCACGCGCGCGGCGCGGCACACCGAGCTCGCCAAGATGGACCTCGGCTGGGGGCGGCTGGACGAGCCCACCGCCCTGGCGCTGGATGAACGGGACGCGGAGGCCGCCCGGCCCTTCATCCTGGCGCACCTGCCCTGGAACAGGCCCCATGAGCGCTCGTCGCCATGGAACACGCTGCGCGAGCGCGCCCAGGCCCGGGGGGACGCGGGCCTGGCCTCCGCCCTCTACCGGCGGCTGGTGGATGAGCCCACGTGGCGCCGCGATGCCCTGGCGCTCGCGCGCACCGTGCAGGCGCCAGCCGCGCTGGTCACCGCGCTGAAGGAGCACCACCCGGAGACCCCCATGCCGGGCGCGGCGCAGCTCTTCGTGGAGCTGGCGGAAGCGCGCGGGCGCGATGTGGCGCCTTACCTGCTCGGTCACCTGCAGGCGGTGTTTCCCCGCTGGGGCGTGCTCGGACGGAAGAACGCGAAGGGCTTCCCGGACCTGCTGGCGCTCGCGCGGGCGCGCGATTGGGACGACGTGTGGGGCGCGCTCCTGCGCACCTCCGCCACCAGTGAGACGTATGACGCGGAGGTGCGGCGGCTGGCGCGGGACAGCGCGTCGCCTCCGGCCCGGACACAACGCCGGCTGCTCCAACTCGCGGGCGCGGGGGGTGATTGGAATCTCCCTGGCCTGGGCCTGGCCCGGGTGCTGCCGCTGACGGACGCCACCGCCACCGCCCTGTACGCGCGCTTTCCGGAGCTGGTGCGAGGCCCCTTCCGGATGCACGTCGCCTCGGGCTGGCGCGCCGCGTACCCCAAGCTGGTGATGCGCGCGCTGGAGGCGAACGACGAGGACCTGCTGGACTTCCTCGCCAGCCGCGCCGCCATGCACACCCCGGCGGCGGGGAGCGCGAAGGAGTGGGAGCAGGTGCTCGACGCGCTGGCCGCGCACTATGAGGCCTTGCCGAAGGAGGGCGGCGTCTTCGCCCGTCGCGCCGCCAACGCGCTGGGCGCCCTGCCCGCCTATTCCATCTGGAACTTCGACGCGCTGCTGGAGAAGAACCGGCTGGCGCGGCTGTTCTTCCTCCGCTCGGATGACTTCTACCTGGCCGAGCCCCGCGCCGTGCGCGACCTGCTGGAGGCGCCGCAGATTCACGTCCAGGCGCTGGCCTTCCGCCTGCTCGGCCGCGACTGCGCGAAGGCCCGCGAGGTGGCCGCGCGGAACCTGGACCTGCTCCAGGCCACCCTGCTGAGGCCCCTGCACCGGCGCACGCGTCACGCCGCCTTCGGCGCGCTGGCCAACGCCGCCGCCCACGGCGTGGAGGCCGCCCGCGTGCTGGTGCCGCGCGTGCGAGCCGCCTTCGCGCTGCCGGACTCGCGCTATCCCAAGGAGTCGCTGATGGCGCTGCTGGCCCACATGCTGACGCGCTGGCCGGAGCTGCGAAGCCCCGCGGAGGTCCCCCACGTCTTCGGCCCGCCCGCGAAAGGAGACGGCGCGTGACGGCCTCCAGCTTCCTCTACGCCACGCCCTCCGTGTTCGAGTCCACGCGGGAGCGCGCGCGGCTCAGCCTGTCCGCGGACGCGAACCGCCCCGTGCGCTTCCACGCCCGCGTGGCCCGGGACGTCCTGTCCTTGCGGCTCGCGCTCCAGGCGCTCGGCGGGCTCATCTGGCAGTCGGACGCGTGGAACGAGGCCTGGGGCGGGGGGCTGCTGGACCCGCTCATCACCGTGCATCCCGACCGCGTCTTCTTCGAGGCCTTCAGCCAGGACCAGAGCGCCTACGGGCTCGTCATCGTGGACCGCGGCCTCTTCGAGCCCGAGGGCGAGGTGCGCTGCGGCACCACCAACGTGGACTTCACCGCCTGGCTGTGGGCGGCGCTGGCGGAGCTGCGCTCCACCCGGGAGACGCACCTGCGCATCGGTCCGGAGGGGCTCGACGTGCGCACCACCGGCGCGGGCGGACGCTTCGAGCAGAAGGTGGACGTCCCGGAGCCCTGGGTGCGTGGCCTGCTCCAG
Organism: Myxococcus sp. AM010; assembly: GCF_013372585.1. Classification (NCBI taxonomy): domain Bacteria; kingdom Pseudomonadati; phylum Myxococcota; class Myxococcia; order Myxococcales; family Myxococcaceae; genus Myxococcus; species Myxococcus sp. AM010. The sequence goes on along the minus strand of NZ_JABXEO010000019.1, from coordinate 33,568 downwards.
CTCCAGGGCGGCATGGCCATGCCCGGCACCCGCCTGACGGCGCGGCCGGTGGACCTGCTCGCCGCGGTGCGCTTCCTCTGCCACACCAAGGCCAAGGTGTCACCGCGCGCGCTGCGCTACGAGCTGCACCCGGGCGAGGACGCGCGGCTGATGCTGGAGCCATGGGAGCACCCCGTGCCCTTGAAGGGCGCGGCCCACGGCTACACGGCGCCTCGCATCATCCGGGCCTGGGGCCGCAGGCGGCTGCGGCTGCTGGAGCCGCTGCTGCCCTACGCGGAGCGGGTGGACATCTACCTGAAGGGCCGCGCGCTGCCGCACTTCTACGTCGCGCACCTGCCCGGCGGCGTGCGCTTCCTGCTGGGCCTGTCCGGGTGGACGGCGAACCACTGGACGAACACGGCGGGCATGGACCTGCTGCTGGAGCCGACGCGCGACGCCGCGCTGGCGGAGCGCGTGCTCGGGGTGCTGCGCGAGCGCTTTCATGCCTCGACCGAGGACGTCGCCGCCGCCCTGGGCGTGGAGACAGCGCAGGCCGCGGGGGCCCTGGCGGCGCAGTGCGCGGCGGGACGCGCCCTCTTCGACGTGGAGGCGCGGCGCTGGCGCCACCGCGAGCTGTTCGCCACGCCGGTGGACCTGGGCCGCCTATACCCCCCTGACGCCCGCCGCGAGGAAGCGGCGCGCCTGGAGGCCGCGGGCGAGGTGGAGCTGATGTCCGCGGCGCCACGAGAGACTCGCAAGGTGCGCACGCTGCCCACGCCGGAGGGGCCCGTCACGCGCGAGGTGGTCCACCGGGACTGGGTGGTGCATGGCCGCGCGGGCGCTCAGTCAGGCCTCGAGCTGGTGATGAACGACGAGGACCGCCTCCTCTTCGGCCGGTGCGGCTGCGAGTACTTCAGCGAGCACCTGCTGAACCAGGGCCCCTGCGCACACCTGCTCGCGCTCAGCCGCCTGGCGCGAGCGCGGCGCCGGGAGCGCAGCAGCTCCGAGCCCGCCTCGGCGGACGCGCTCGCGGCCCGGGCGGCGGAGGCGGACGCGCGACGGCAGCAGGCGGACGCGCTTGACCCGGGAGACGACGAATGACGATAACGGCAGGTGCTCTCGGGAGAGGCCAGGGCTCGCAGATGAGCCATGAGTACCGCGGTGCTTCGCCGCGGGGGTGTTCTGTCCCCATCTCTTCGCCAGGGTCCCAGCGTACGCAACGCAGGGAGCCCCGGGTCCAACGCCTCGCAGGTCGTCCCCTGGCCTCTCCCGGAGCACCATGAGCTGGTTCGACACCACCCTCTCCCGGCTCAAGGGGTTGTTCAGGCGCCCCGTGACGCGAAGCACCACCGGGCTGGACGTGCCGCTGGATGCCCACGGCCGTCCCCAGGACGTGGTGAGGGAGACGGTGTCCACGTCGGGCCCCCTGAAGCCGGGGCACCTCAGACAGCTTCGCCGGGATGCGCGGCTGCTCCCCAAGGGCAGCCGCCGCTACACCCCAGGCCGGAAGAAGTGGATGGAGGCCGCCGAGGCCCGGCGGCTGTTCTCCGCCACGCTGCGCACGCGCAACCGGAACCTGCGGGACTTGCTGCCCGACGAGGCCCAGCTGGCGCGCTACGGACTGCCGGTCTGGCGCACGGAGGAGGACGTGGCCGCGGCGTTGGGCGTCTCGGTGGGCGTGCTCCGTCACTACAGCATCCACCGCCCGCGCGAGCGGGTGCGGCACTATGTGACCTTCGCGGTGCCCAAGCGCTCCGGAGGCGTCCGGCTGCTGCACGCGCCCAAGCGGCGACTGAAGGCCCTGCAACGCCGGCTGCTGGCGCTCCTCGCATCGAAGCTGCCCGTGAGCCCTCAGGCCCATGGCTTCGTGCCCGGCCGCTCCATCAAGACGGGCGCCATGCCGCACGTGGGCCGGCGCGTGGTGCTGAAGCTGGACCTGAAGGACTTCTTCCCCTCCGTCACCTTCGCGCGGGTGCGAGGGCTGCTCATCGCCCTGGGCTACGGCTTTCCCGTGGCGGCCACGCTGGCGGTGCTGATGACGGAGTCCGAGCGCCAGCCGGTGGAGCTGGAGGGCACCCTCTTCCACGTCCCGGTGGGCCCGCGCGTCTGCGTGCAGGGCGCCCCCACGAGCCCCGCCCTGTGCAACGCGGTGCTGCTGCGGCTGGACCGGCGGCTGGCGGGACTGGCGCGTCGGTACGGCTACACGTACACGCGCTACGCGGATGACCTCACCTTCTCCGGCGACGACGTCGCGGCGCTGGAGCGAGTCCGCGCGCTGGCCGCGCGGTACGTGCAGGAGGAGGGCTTCGAGGTCAACCGCGAGAAGACCCGCGTGCAGCGCCGGGGCGGTGCCCAGCGCGTCACGGGCGTCACCGTGAATACGACGCTGGGCCTGTCACGCGAGGAGCGGCGGCGGCTCCGGGCGATGCTGCACCAGGAGGGACGCGCGGGGGACGGCGAGGCACGCCGCGCGCACCTCGACGGCCTCCTGGCCTACGTGAAGATGCTCAACCCGGAGCAGGCGGAGCGGCTCGCTCGCCGGCGCAAGCCGCGCGGGACGTGAGCGCGGGCTCAGCTCCGGATGGGCCAGGGCCTGTCGCGCATCCCGGCCTCCCAGTTGTCGTGACGGCCGTCCCAGTACATGACCTTGAGCGCACCGGGGTCCACGTCGTCCAGGCACTGGATGTTGACGGACCGGAACTCCCCACCGAGCTCCTCGACGAACCCGGCGGCGAAGCAATGGATGCCGCAGTGCTTGCAGAACGAGCGGTAGTTCGGGCTCGAGCCCCTCCGGAACTCCCCCAGGTGTTCGGCGCCCGCGGTGACGCGGAAGTCGCTCGGCTTCGGGTAGGCCTGCGCGCCGCCCACCTTGGTGCAGATGGTGCAGTTGCAGCGGCTCACGGGCTCCGACAGGTCCATCTCGGCCTCGAAGCGCACGGCGCCACAAAGACATCCCCCGGTGTAGTGCTGCAGCTTGCTGTCCTTCGTCATGACGGAACCTCCCCGAACGGGTGAACCAACGCCCCCAGGACTAATCCGCTCGAATGACAGGGGTATGTCAGGTATCCGCCGGCCGCCTCTCCTCCGTGAATCCCCGCGCTTCGACCTCTTGCGTCACGCCCCCGCAGACGCAGAGTCACTGGCAGTCGCAACTCAAGGTGGAATCCAGCCTGCCCGCTCGCCGCTGAAAGATGACACTTCCTACCTCGGCGTGGTAACCGGACTCTCCCCTCGTTGGTGGTCAAACGGTGTGCGCTCACGCCCGGCCACCAGCCAGGGTGGTCGCTGTGCACCTCGTGGCCGCCCTGACTACCGCAGGAGAACGAGACATGAGCGTCATGTCAAACGCAGCACTGGCGCTGTCCACAGGTCGCCGGTACCGTGCCTACACCACGCGACACCTGGACGAGCTGACGACTCGGGCCGGGCTCTCCGCGGACGAACGGCTCGCGGTGCAGGCGGTGGCGCACGTGCTGCCCTTCCGGACCAACAGCTACGTCGTGGACGAGCTGATTGACTGGGACGCCGCACCCGCCGACCCCATCTACCGGCTCGTCTTCCCGCAGGCGGACATGCTGCCCGCGGATGACGTGGCGCGCATGGCGGACCTGCTGCGCTCCGGTGCATCCACTTTGGAGCTGAACGCGGCCGCCAACCAGATTCGCGCGCGGCTCAATCCGCACCCCGCCGGGCAGATGGAGCTCAACGTCCCCAAGCTGGCCAACGAAGAGCCCGTCCCGGGCCTCCAGCACAAGTACAAGGAGACGGTGCTCATCTTCCCCAAGCAGGGCCAGACGTGCCACGCCTACTGCACGTACTGCTTCCGCTGGGCGCAGTTCGTCGGGGACGCGGACCTGAAGTTCGCCTCGCGGGAAATCGAGCCCCTGGTGAGCTACATCCGCGCGCACCCCGAGGTCACCAACGTGCTGTTCACCGGTGGCGACCCGATGATCATGACCGAGTCCGTGCTGGCCAAATACATCGAGCCGCTGCTGGACATCGAGCACCTGGAGGCCATCCGCATCGGCACCAAGGCGCTGGCCTACTGGCCGCAGCGCTTCGTCACGGACTCGGACGCGGACGACATCCTGCGCCTGTTCGAGAAGGTGGTCGCCTCCGGCAAGAGCCTGGCCTTCATGGCGCACTTCTCTCATCCCAACGAGATGGCCCCTGACATCGTCCAGGAGGCGGTGCGCCGCATCCGCGGCACCGGCGCGGTCATCCGCACCCAGGCGCCGCTCATCCGCACCATCAACGACACGCCGGACACCTGGGAGCGCATGTGGCGCACGCACCTGCGCCACGGCATGGTGCCGTATTACATGTTCGTCGAGCGAGACACGGGGCCGCAGGACTACTTCGCGGTGCCGCTCGCGGAGGCCTACGGCATCTTCCGCGACGCCTACCAGCGCGTGTCCGGACTGGCGCGCACGGTGCGCGGCCCGTCGATGTCCGCCACGCCCGGCAAGGTGTGCGTGGACGGCGTGGCGGAGATTGCCGGCGAGAAGGTCTTCGTCCTCCACTTCATCCAGGCGCGCGACCCGGAGCTCGTCGGCCGGCCCTTCTTCGCGAAGTACGACGAGAAGGCCTCCTGGCTGTTCGACCTCAAGCCCGCGCTGGGCGCCACCCACTTCCCGTGGGAGCAGCCCGCGCAGTCGTAGCCGCTACGCGGCGGGAGGCCTCGGTCGCGGGCCTTCCGCCTGGGCCGCACGGTGCATACCGTGGCGGCATGCTCGGCGACCGTTCCTGGGGGGAGTGGATTTCGGAGTACTCGAAAAGCCACACCCATGCTGTCAACCGTCTGTGCCATACGGTGGGCATCCCGATGATCGCGGCCTCAATCCCCCTGGCCGCCGCATCCCCATTCGTCCCCCGCCTCTGGAGAGTGCCCGCCGCCCTCTTCGTCGTCGGGTGGAGCGTCCAGTTCGTGGGCCACGCCTTCGAGCGAAAGCCCCCGGAGTTCCTCAAGGACTGGCGCTTCCTCTTCGTGGGCCTGCGTTGGTGGGCCGCGAAGGTGGCGGGCAGGGCTTGACGCCCGCCTGAATGGCTCAGCCCCTGGGAGGCGCCGCCGGCGTGCGCACGTGTTCGGGCCGCACGCCCATGCCCACCAGGCGCGCCGGAATGCGCCGCAGGAAGGGGACGTGCTGGACCAGCCACAGCGGCAAGGGAAGCGCGGTGGACGCCGCCGGACTTCGCAGCGCGGGCCCGAGCACGCGATTCTGGATGAGGACCTGGGCCCGCTGGGTGACACGCGTGGGCCACTCCCGACGCTCCTGGACGCGCCGCAAGTCCATGGGCGTCACGCGCCGGGCGAGCAACGGCCCCGCGAGGATGTTGGCGGCGGCCACCGCGTCCTGCACCGCCAGGTTGATGCCCACGCCGCCCACGGGCGACATGGCGTGCGCCGCGTCGCCAATGCAGAGCAGGCCCGCCTGGTACCAGGTGCGCAGCCGCTCCACCCGCACGGTGAGCAGCTTCACGTCATCCCACGTCGCCAGCTCGTGGGTCCGGTCCGCCAGGAAGGGCGCCAGCCGGGCGAAGTCCTCGCGGAAGGACGCCAGCCCGGCCTCGCGCAAGGCGTCGAAGCTGCCCTTCGCGATGACGCGCCCGCACTGCCACGAGTCGCCCCGGTTGATGAGGATGAAAATCTGGCCCTGCTCGAAGCGGCCCATGGGGTCCTCGGGGTCTCCGGGCTTGCGCGAGGCACGGAACCAGAGGACGTCCATGGGCGCGCCCAGGACCTCCACCTCCAGGCCGGCGCGCTGACGCACCACGGAGGTCCGGCCATCCGCCGCCACCACCAGCGACGCACGGACCTCCAGTGAGCCCTCTGGCGTCCGGGCCTGGACGCCGACGACGCACCCCTCCTCACGCAACACGTCCGTCACCTCCGCACACCGGCGCAGGTGGAACCCCGGGTACGCGGCGGCCTTCCGCGCGAGGAAGTCGAGCAGGTCCCACTGCGGCATGAACGCGATGTAACGCGCGCGCGTGGGCAGGTGAGAGAAGTCTCCGACGACCACGTCATGGGCACCGCGCTGGAAGCGCAACACCGGCGCCTTCTGATGCGGCAAGGCGAGCAGTTCGTCCAGCCACCCCAGCTCGTGCATCAACTCCAGGGTGGAGGGGTGGATGGTGTCGCCTCGGAAGTCACGCAGGAAGTCGGCGTGCTTCTCCAGCACCGTCACCTCCACGCCCGCCCGCGCCAGCAACAGGCCCAGCATCATCCCCGCCGGCCCTCCTCCCACGACACAGCACTGCGTGGTGCGCACCTCGTCGGCCATGTGAGTCCCCCGCCCTGTCAGCTCCAGGCAGCAACATTCTAGGAACGCCTCCCCCCGGAACAACCAGACATTCCAGGACCGGACGTATCTCCGTGACAGCTGCGCGACTCAAGGGGGGCGCCGCTCGGTGAACAAGAAACGGTGTCACTCAAGACCCGTCATGACAGACCGACAAACCGTCCGCCGGGGTCGACAGGACTTGTCAGGCCGCTGGCTCGAAGCCCGGCGCGTGTCCGTCGTCTCACCCCAAAGGACTCATACACATGTCGCGTTTTCGCACTGTCTCAGTGCGCGCTCTTCGGGGCGCGCTGGTGTCATCCGTTTGCCTTGCTTCAGGCGCCTTCGCCCAGGACCTCCGCGGGACCCCGGCCCCGGTCGTGGGCGTGCTCATCAAGGAGGGCCTCGTGCACCCGGGGCTGTTCACCGCCTTCCGGAACCTGCCCAAACACGCCGGTGAGCACAGCCAGCCCCCGGGCGCGCTCATCAACGCCAGCTCACTGCTGCCGTTCAACAAGGCGTTCTACAAGTACGCCGGCTCGCTCACCACGCCCCCGTGCACAGAGGGGCTCCAGTGGTATGTGATGAAGAACCCCATCGAGCTGTCGGACTCGCAGATTGCCGCATTCCAGCGTCTGCCCTACCTCAACCCGAACAACCGCCCGCTGCAGCCGCTGAACGGCCGCACCGTCAGCACGCAACGCGGTCACTGAGGTCTCGGTGGACACGTCCCAGGCCGGGCATGTTCCGGCCTGGGCGGTATCGCGCCCTGACTCCCGTCCCGGGGCGCCGCGCCCGCAGCGCGGGCCTTGTGACCAGGTGCGGCGTTGGGAGCAGCTGGCGACGGCCAGCGCCTCGCGCCATGAGCGGCTCGCGCGCGGTGGCGACGAGGAATCACGGAAGCTGAGGACTCTCAGAATTCCTCCAGACCCTGGGGAAGACGTTGAGGGCCTCTGGGGCGCCGGCTCCGTCCCGCCCGAGGGAAGTATGGTACGAAAAGCCCGTTCCCGCGAACCGGAGGATTGCTTTGACGTTGTTTCGAGTATGTCTGACTTCGCTGCTGGTCTTCGTTGCCGCCTGTGGTGGTGATTCGGCTCCCGCAGTGGCTCCTGATGCCGGCCAGACGCGGCCGGACGCGGGCAGCGAGACGCCGGACGCCGGCGAGGAAATCCCGGACGCCGGCAACGAGACGCCGGACGCCGGCGAGGAAATCCCGGACGCCGGCAGCGAGACGCCAGACGCCGGCGAGGAAATCCCGGACGCGGGCAGTGAGACGCCGGACGCCGGCAGCGAGACGCCAGACGCGGGCGGTGAGACGCCGGACGCGGGCAGTGAGACGCCGGACGCGGGCGTGGAGCCCGAGGTGAGCGTCATCGACAACTGGGGCTTTGAAGAGTGGCCCGGTGCGCTTCCGGAGCGGTGGTTCGGGAGCAAGTCGAACATCACGTCGGACAGCGTGCAGAAGGTGACGACGAACGCCTTCGAGGGCGTGAACGCGGTCCGGCTGACCAACACCTCGGGGACGCACCGGCGCTTCACCACCGGAGCGAAGTCGATGCCCGCGGGCCGCTACGACTGCACCTTCCAGGCGCAAGGCACCGGCGACGTTCGAAACGCCTTCTTCGACGACGACTACTCCAGCTACTCGTCCTACACGGCCATCGACAGCGAGACGTGGACGCAGGTGGCGTACAGCTTCAACCTCGCCAACGACGTCTTCGACACCTTCGAGCTCATCTTCAGCATCCGCAACACCCAGGGCGAGCATCTGCTCATCGACGACGTGCGCTGCGCGCGGGCCGCCGAGCCCTGTGACGCGGTCACCTGCGAGGCCTGGGAGCGCTGTGAGAACGCCACGGCGACCTGCGAGCCGCTCGCCGGCCGGTGCAACGATGCCGCGGACTGCAGCGAGTGGCAGGCCTGTGACGAGACGAACACGTGCGTGGTCGCCGCCGGCCGCTGCACGCGCCACGCGGACTGCGCGGGGACGCCGGAGACGCCGGTCTGCGATACGGCCAGCCACCTCTGCGTCGAGGGTGACCTTTGCGCTGGCGTCGTGTGCGACCACCCGGCGACGAGCTGCAACCCCACGAGCGGTGTGTGCGAGCTGTCCGCGGGGGCCTGCTTCACCACGTACGACTGCGTGGGTGAGCTGCCCGCCTGCGACACGGCCACCGGGCGCTGCGTGTCCGCCGACCACCCCGCGAACATCATCCGCAATGGTGGCTTCGAGAGCTGGAACACCTACAACATCCCCTACCACGGGGACCATCTCATCCCGGACTACTGGTACGGGCTCGACAACGGCGTCGCCGACCCGGGCACGGAAATCAAGCCCTCGCGCCTCGTGCGCTACACGGCGGCGGTGCACGGCGGTTCGTCGGCGCTGCAGTTCGTGGTCCCCATCCAGGTCGCCGAGCGCTTCACGTCGGAGAAGTTCAACGTCCCCAGCGGCAACTACTCCTGCTCGTACCGGGTGCGGGGCCACGGCACCCTCCGGCATCGCAGCTACTCGAGCGCCGGATGGAGCCCGGCCACCGACTTCCTCACCGTCGACAGCGACGCGTGGCAGCCGGTGTTCTTCCGCATCACGGGCAACGTGCGTGACTGGCGGCTGTTCTTCTATCCGAGCCGCAGCGAGGCCGACCGCGACCACCTCCAGGTCGACGACGTCGTCTGCACGAAGGACTGACCCGGCGGGCGGAGGCGCCGGACACGGCCCTCCGCCCCCCGGTGTCTCAGGGCAGCGGCATCGGGATGGGCCCCGAGTAGGACCAACGGTCGATGACGCCATCAGGGCCGTGCGAGCCGTTGGTGTTCCAACCTCAGGCGAAGACGGAGCCATCCCCGCGCACGGCGATGACGTGGGTGGCGCCCATGCCCATGGAGGACAGCGGCGCGACCTCCGCCGAGGAGGCCGTGGGCTCCGGATGCGACTGCACCGTGAAGCCCATGGCGAGCTGGCCGTTGACGTTCTGTCCCCACGCCAGCAGCGAATCGTCCGCGAGCCGCACGAAGCTGTAGTTGCCGCTGGCGAACGCGGCGCGCGCCTGGGTGACGTTCTTCACCTTCACCGGCGCGGCGCTCTCGCCGCCCGGGGTGAGGGCGCCCGTGCCGAGCTGGCCGCTGGCGTCCAGGCCCCACGCGGGCACCGTGCCGTCCGCGTGCACCGCGAGGAGGTGGTGCCGTCGCCCATCTGACCGTTCTGGTTGTTGCCGAAGGCGCGCACCGTGCCGTCCTCCATCAACACCATCGAGTGGCGGAGGCCTGGGCCCACCGCGACCGCGCCCGACAGCCCCGGCACGCGCGTGGCGGCGTAGCGAGGGGTGACGTCCGGCGGCCGCGTCTCGCCGTCCACGGGCGGAGTGCCCAGGCCGAGCTGGCTGTCCCCGTTCTCTCCCCACGTCCACACCTCTCCGCCGGCGGTGAGCGCCATGGCGAAGTTCTGGTTGAAGGCGATGGAGGCCACCGACTCCAAGCCCGGGACGACTCGAAGCCGGACACCGGGGTGGCCACCGTCACGCGAGGGGGGGGCGGGGACGCCGGGCGCGCTCACCACGTCCGACCCGCAGGCGACTGGAACAAGCGACTTCTACATCCTGGAATGGCTGGTGCTCGACGGGTATTGCGCCATTTTCAGTGTCCCGGAAGGAATGCCCAAGATTCACAAGCCCGCACGCGGCATCCGCATGGGCGCCGAATATCCCGACGGGCTGCGGTTCAACATGACCAAGCAAGAACCGGGACTGAAGATTGCCGACGTCATCCCCAATGCCGTGAATTACTTCATGGTGTCGAAGCGCATGAAGGAACTCCTCATGCAGCATTCCGGTGCGGAAATCGAGTTCCTCCGCTTCGTGCTGTTGAATCACCGTGGGCGGGTCGCGAACGAGGACTGCTACATCGCGAACGTCGTCGGCATGCAGGACTGCGTGGACATGGAGAAGACAGAAGGCGACCCGGATCCGCTGAAACCGGACCGCTTCATGTACCTGCGCCGCCTGCTGTTGCAGGAGGACAAGGTGCCTCCTGGAGCAAAGCTCTTCCGCACCGCGGCCGCCCCCCCGGCTGATGATTGTCCGCAAGGACCTCAAGGAACAGCTCGAGAAGGACGGCGTCACGGGCATCACCTGGTATCCCGTGGGCTCAGAGGTGGACATCGCGCTATGAGTCACGACGCCGTGGCTATTGCCCGACTCAACCGCTGCGTAGATGGGTCAGACCGTGGTCTGCGCGCGTCGCACCGCGCAGCACCTGCCCGCCTCTGGGGCGGCTCATCCAACCGGCCTATGGATACTCCAGGCGGCGCATGGGTATCCTCTCTTCCATGACGCTCGTAATCCGCCAGGCGCAGTTGGAGACCTTCGGGGAGGCTTCTCGCCATCGGTTCGAGTCGCGGCTCTGCGACCTTGTGCGCCAGCACTGGCGGGAGTCATGCGAGGCGATGTCGCCGTCCGACCTCCACAAGTTCGTAGAGGACGGCATCGCGCGGGGCCGGCGCTACGGCCTCACCTCTGAGAGAGACCTCGCGCGCTTCGTCAACGTCCAGTTCGCGCTCGGCGCCGAGTTCGACGCAGATCCCCGCCATGCCTGGGCCGCAGATGTGCTCAAGGCCTCTGGCGTCCCCGCGTCCACCCGCGTCGACCAGCTCTGCGAGCTCACCGCCGGGGCCCTGCGATGAGCACTCAAGAGAACTTCGCCCACCTCCAAGCCGACACACAGTCCTTCCCGGACCGCCCCGTGGACTCGGCGGTGGAGCCCTGCCCGCTCCAACAGAAGGTGCGCATCCGGCTGGTGGTGCGGAATCACGACTTTGGCGTGTACACCCACAAGAAGTACCGGCTGACCATCGACTCGGCATCCGTCGACGGGAACACGGGCGACAGTGGCCTGGTCGACCAGTTGGTCCCCAAGGCGGCACGCCAGGCGGTCCTCAAGGTGTGGCTCGCCGAAGGGCTTCCGCCGCGGACCTGGAACCTGGAGCTGGGCAAGCTCAAGCCCCCGTCCACCGTCCAAGGCGTACAGGCGCGCTTGAGCAACCTCGGCTTCGGACAGGGCCCTGTTGACGGCGACGCGGGCTCCGACACGCGGAAGGCGCTCATGGCCTTCCAAGCGGACTTTGGCCTCGAGCCCAGTGGCGAGCTTGACGACGGTACCCGGTCCCGCCTTGACGAGGTCTACCGGTCGCGCCAGGAGGCGCCCCCACTGGAGGGCGTCTGGCGTCCCAAACCCGGCAAACGCTTCAAGCGCTCAAAGGATCGCACGGCGAATGCGCCGGTTCCCGGTGTCCGCGATGAATAGGCTGCGCCCGGCCTGGTCGACCGCCAGGCCGCGAGGCCCATTCAGTTGAGCCGCCCCCGGCAGGCCACCGTCGCCCGCGAAACCTGCCGCGCCCGTGCCCGCCAGCGTGGTGATGACGCCTTCCTCCACCTTGCGCACCCGCGCTTGCGGCGTGCAGGTGATGTAGACGACACCTGCGCCGTCCACGGCGAGCCCCTGCGGGGTGTCGAGCTGCGCCGCGTTCGCCGCGGCACCGTCCCCGGTGTTCCCCTGCACGCCCGTGCCCGCCAGCGTGCCCATCGTGAAGGTGTCCGTGGTGTCGTCATACGCAATCATGCGGACACGGTGGTCGCCGACGGTCGCCACGTAGACGTTGCGCGAGTTGTCCACGGCGACAGCGACCGGCGTGTGGAGCGACGCCGCGCCGGGCGCTCCACCATCCCCCGCGAACGCCGCGTTGCCGTCACCCGCGAAGGTGGTGATGCTCCCAGTGGCGATGGAGAGCGCGCGGATGCAGTGGTTTCCCTGGTCGCAGATGTACAGCACGTCGCCCTTGAAGTCATAGGCGACGTCGGTGGGGGTATCGAGCTGCGCTAGCAGGGCATCACCGTCGTCACCGAAGAACCCCTGCGTCCCATCGCCCGCGACGAGTGAGATGTTGCGAGACCTGAGGTCCACGCGGCGCACGCGGTGGTTCCCACTGTCCGCGACGTAGAGCGCATGGTGGTCGCGGTCGTAGGCCAGCCCCGCCGGGGTGTCCAACCGCGCCGCCGCCGCGGGGTGATTCGCATCCCCCGCGTGGCCGTTGTGGCCATTGCCCGCGCACGGATAGATTTCGATGGTGCTGTCCACCCGCCGGACGCGGTGGTTGCCGGAGTCGGCGATGAAGACCTCCTCACGCCCACAGGCCACCGCCAACGGCGTGTCGAGCTCGGCCGCGATGGCATCAAAGTTGTCGCCATCGAACCCTGGCGTGCCGCTCCCCGCGAACCCGTCAATGGAGCCATCCGCCACGATGACCTTGCGAACCCGGTGGTGCGCCCGGTCGACGATGTAGACATCGTCCGTGGCGTCGACCGCGACGGCACAGACGGCGTTGAAGGTCGCCCCGGTCGCGAGCCCGCCGTCCCCCCCATTCCCGTTGGCGCCCGTGCCCGCGAACGTGCGGATGGTGCCGTTCGCCGCGTTCACGCATCGCACGCGGCGATTGCCGCGGTCGGCGATGTACACGTGGCCCGCGGAGTCGACCGCTACGCCACAGGGGGCGTTGAGCTGGGCTGCGTCCGCGGCCGCGCCGTCCCCCCCGAAGCCTTGCGTCCCATCGCCCGCGAAGGCCGTGATGAGCCCCTCCGAGACCTGACGCACGCAGTGGTTTCCCGTATCCGCGATGTAGAGCCCGCCGCCCATGTCCAACGCCACCGCGGTCGGCGCGTTCAGGGTCGCGGCGGCAGGCGGGCCGTCGTCGCCCGCGTGGCCCGCGCCCCCCGTGCCCGCGAAGGTCTGAATCCTCCCCGTCGTCAGGTTCACGCAGCGGATGCGGTTGTTGCCGGTATCCGCGATGTAGAGCAGGTTGTCCGCCACCGCGAGCGCCAGACCGCCGGGGGCGTTGAGCAGGGCCGCAGTGGCGAGCCCCCGGTCACCCCCGAAGCCCTGGGCGCCAGTCCCCGCGATGGTGGTGATGATTCCCGTGGACAGGTTGACCTCGCGGACCCGGTGCGACGCCGAATCCGCGATGAAGAGGCGGTTGCGTGAGGTGTCCACCACGAGGCCCGCCGGCGTGCGGAGCCGGGCGTTCGTGGCCAGCGCGTCAGCGTCACCCGCGTACCCCGGGTTGCCGTCTCCGGCGAACGGGCGGATGACCCCCGCGGCGTCAATGACGCGCACGCGGTGATGCCCGGGGTCGGAGACATAGACGTTCCAATCCGCGTCGTACTCCAGGTGCGTTGGCGTATTGAATTGCGCGGCGGTCGCCTGCCCCGCGTCTCCCAGGTTGCCGTTCGCGCCCGTGCCCGCGAAGGTCGAAACGGACGCCGGAAACATGCCGAAGAAGTGGTGGATGGAGAGCGAACAAGGCCCGTTCGGACAGACGCGCGGGTGACGGTGGCACCCAACCTGCGGGGCACCGCAGGCACCGGCGAACGCGACGCGGGCGGCCGCCACCGCGGCGCGCGCGACCTCCGCCAGCGCGAGGCTGGGCGTGCCACAAATGGCGGCCACCGCGGCGATGCGCGGCAGGAGCTTGGCGTTCACGTTGTCGGTGAGCATCGCGGGTGCGAACGCCCGCGGATTGATGGGAATCGCGGGCACCAGCGCGGCAGCCGCCGCGATTGCCACGCGGACATCCTCGCGGATGGCCGCCATCGCAGCCACCGCGGTCGCGGCTGCCTCCGCCGGCCCTTGCGAGTAGTGGCCACCCGGCTGTCCGATTCGCGCCTGGGACGCGGCGCACACGGCCGCGGTCACCGCCGTCTTGATTTGCGCGTCGTTCGGTACGTTGGCCCCATTGCGCGCGTGGGCCGCGAGCACGATGCGCGCCGCGAAGCCGGTGGGGATGGCGTCATGGACCGCCTCCAGGGTGTCGGCGTGCGCCGCACAGCCAAACGCCTGCGCCGCCGCCTCCTTCGCCTGGTCTGGCAGCGTCGGAGCGTTCAACGGGTCGCTCAGCAGGTCCGCGACGACGATTTCGACGAAGTTCGTGACCTCCTGGGCGCACTTCGCGGCGGCGAGCATCACGCAATCGACGACCGCGGCGGCCAGGGCCTGGAGATTGGCATGCGACGCGACGGTCGCCGTCGCCACGACGGTCCCCAGGGCCCCCGTGAGCGAGACATGCGTGCCGGCCAATCCCGCCATGTCCGCCGCCCGCTGCGGGAGCGTGCGCGGAGGGACCTGGACAGCGGGGACGAGCATGGCGTTGGCCACGAGCTGAATCTTGCCCTCGATTGCCGCCTGGTAGGCCGCGCCCACCGCCACCTGGGCCCGCGTACCCAGCACGTTCTGGTAGACATCAATCTCCGCCGCGGCCGTGGCCAGGAGCGCCACCGCCGCGCCGTTTATCGCCTGCGGGGTATGGGTGGCGTCCGCGTAGCACGGCCCACGGGCCGCGCCCGGCCACAGGATGCCCACGTTGCCCCGCGGCCCCGCGTACTTCGCGGCGAACTCCGCGCCCCCGGTATCCATCCGGTGGTCGTCGTCCCACTCGCGGCTCTCGTACGCCGCCACCCCCTGGTCGATGTTCGGGTGACCGAACGCATTGCCCCAGCCAAACGAATAGGCAATCAGGTACTCCGCCGCGCGATTGGGGCGCGGCACATACGGAGCGTGGCCCACCGGCGCCCCGTGGTGTCCGGCGACGAGCCCCACGCACTGCTGGTCCACCCCGTGACGGAAGACCTGCTGATTGGCCAAGTGGGGCAACTGCTCGAACGTGGCATCGCCCGTGAGCAACATGTACTGCCCCGCCACCCCGGGGTTTTCAATCCGCAGCGCGAGCCCCGAGTTGTTCGTGCCGTTGCCCGAGCACTTGATGACCCGGAAGTGTGAGTGCGTGGACCGGCGCATGACCGGGGCATTGTGCCAGTCCTCGTCGGGCCACTTGTGGATCGTACACCCCTCACCGTCGAGCGACTGCTCCAACGCCACCGCGCTGTTGCTCTTCTGGATGGAGGCGCGCCAGGCGATGTTCGACCGGTCTTGCGCTGGCGCCAGGACGTGCAGGTTGTTGACGGCATGCGCGTTGGTCATCTGGAGCAGCGCGCGGTAGTGGTCCTCGTCCCAGTGCGACTGAATCACGCGGGAGTAGGCGGCGTCGATGCAGTACGTGGGCGCTGGGTGGGGATAGGTGAATTGACTGCCGCTCATCCCGCCCCCCAGGTCGTAGTAGATGAACGGGCGCCAGTTGTCGTTGAAGACGACGTTGCAGTTCCCCTGGCCCACGTCGACGACCACCACGAAGCGTGGCCTGCTCGCCGCCCCGACAGGAAACCAGTTCTGGAGCAGGAGGTCGGCGGTCCCTTGATTGAGATTGATGATTGGCACGGGTCAGTCCTCCACCCAGATCTGGCTCATGCGCTTCAGCTTCCGCAGCGCCCAGGGCGTGTCCGGGACCCGGGCGATGCCGCGCATGAACCACCGGGAGTCGATTTCGCCGGACAACCCAGCCAGGGCCGGGTTGGTGGCGCCTTGGGGCACGAAATGGATGTCGATTGCCACCAGGGGTCGATTGTCGCGAGGGTCGTCATTGCGGTTGACGACCATCTCCACCCAGTTGCCTGAAAGAAAGTAGGGCTCGTCGCCGTCGACCGCGGTGACGATGTCCTGCAGCACGTTGATGGGGACAGTCAAATCCACGACGCAGAACTTGCTGACCTGCCCCGCCGTGTTCCAGCGCGGCATGTCGCTGAGGTCGTCCTGGAGCTGGCCGAACCACTGCTGGTCGATGCACTCGAAGATGACGTGAAAGAAGGGAACGCCCTTCGAGTCCTCTCGTTCGATGTCGCGAATGTAGGCGTACAGGTACTCGTCGTAGACCACCAGCGCATCGAGGTCCCCCTGGTGGTTCACCTCGAAGACCTGGACCTCGTGCGAGTCGTCATCGGACACCTCCATCACCGAGTCCGCCTCGCACCCTCCATCACACTGGCCCTCGTCATTGCAGACGGTGCAGATATTGACGCCACATTGGAAGCAGGCGTCGAACTCGTCCCGGTGGCCGAAAGGATCCCTGCAAGGAATGTACATGGCAGCTCTTCCGCAGGCCGCCGGCGCCTGGGCCTCCTCGCGCGTGGTGGAAGTCCGGCCGTTAGAGAGTGTCGCGCGTCCGGTAGCGGGTCACAAGCACCGCCGCGGGAATTTCTCCGCCAGCACGCCGCGGAGCTCCGCGGCGCCTTCGCCTGGAGCGCATCCTGAATGATACACGCATGTTACATCCGCAGCCACGCTGAAGCTGCCACAGCGCATCATCTGCATCGGGGTCCGTGACAACTCAGCCCCGGGTCAGACATCAAATCTTGCGTGTCTTTCGCTACCCATCTTCCGCGCACCCGTGGCTCGTGGTCTTGCAAGGGGGGCCGCGACGCCAGGCATCCTCCCAGCGCCACGGCTCGGTTCCCCCACTGAGAAATGGAGTTCGTGATGAAACACCCCCTCTTGAGCATATTCGGGCTCGTCGGCGTCGTCTGCGCCACGGGTGCCCCCTCCGTCGCCGAGGCCCAGGTCCCGCCCCCGTCCTGGGTGCGCCAGCTCGGCGCCCACCATGACGAGCAGGCCCACGCCGTGGCCGTCTCGGGCACGAGCGTCTACGTGGCGGGCCAGACGACCAGCCAGCTCGGTGCCGACCCGCAGGCTGGCGGTCAGGACGCCTTCATCGCCCGGTACGACACCGCCGGCAACCTCCAGTGGGTCCGCCAGTTCGGCACCGCGCAGATGGACCGCGCCACCGCCGTGGCCGCCGACGCGGACGGCAACGTGTACGTGGCCGGCACCACCTTCGGCAGCCTCGACTTCTACACCAACGCGGGCGGCATCGATTACTTCATCGCCAAGTACGACGCCGCCGGCAACCGCGAATGGCTGAGCCAGAACGGCACGCAGATGGACGACTTCGCCACGGGCCTCGCCGTCGGCGCGCCCGACAAGCTCTTCTTCACCGGCTACACCGGCGGCAGCTTCGCCAACGGCGGCAACCCCAGCAACTACGACATCGTCGTCGCGCTCTACGACACCGCGGGCAACCCGTACTGGCTCCAGCAGTACGGCACTTCCGTGAGTGACCTGGCGCGCGGCATCGCCATCACGCCCACCCATGAGGTCTACGTCGTCGGCAACACCTACGGCAGCCTCGACGGCACCACCACGCCGGTGAGCACCGACATCTTCCTGCTCAAGCTCAACCTCCTCGGCGTCCAGCAGTGGGTCCGGCAAATCGACGCGGGCGAGCTCGATGACGCCAAGAGCGTCGCCGTGGGCCCCGACGGCGGCGTCTACCTCGCTGGCGAGACGTTCGGCAGCCTCGACGGCAACGTCAACAACGGCACCGTCGACGTGCTGCTCGCCCGCTACGACAGCGCGGGCAACCGCCAGTGGAGCCGCATGCTCGGCGGCTCGCAGACCGACTACGCGTTCGGCGTCTCCGTCACCGCGAACAACGTCGTGCAGCTCGTCGGCTACACCTCCGACGCGCTCGACGGCAACCCGCCTGCTGGCTCCTTCGACGCCTTCCTCACCCGCTACGACGCGCTCGGCACCAAGCTGGGCACCCGCACCCTGGGCACCCCGTTCCAGGACATCGCGCGCGGCGTGGCCGTGGACGCCGCCGGCAACGCCTACGTCGCCGGGCAGACCTTCGGAAGCCTGGGGGGCAACACCAGCGCCGGCGGCTACGACGCCTTCCTCGCCCGCTTCTGATTCGACAGGAATCCCATACGGCCGTTCCGACGCGGCACTCCCGCCGGGCACCGGCAGCGCCCTCCGCGGTCGCCTGACGCGGAGGGTGCGGCAGCCCGCCCCTCCCCGAGCAGGGCCCAAGCCCACCTCCCCCTGCCTGCCTTCAACTGCGACGGGAGGGCGTGTGGCAGCTCCGCCGTCGCCATGGCCCTCGTCCTCAAGGGAGCGCTCCGGTTGCGCCTCGCTCCGCCCGGACTCAAAACGTGAGGAGACGGAGTGCTGGGGGGCCCATCGCGAAGGGGAGCATCGTGGCCTGAGACAGGGGGATACATGCGAGCAAGGCTCAACGCGCGGGCGGGCACCTGCCTCCTCGCAATGGCGCTGGGAGTGTGGGGCGGAGGGGCGTGGGCCGGGACGCCAGGGGCGCGGACGGTCGTCACGCTGGCCTTCGACGACGGACTCGAGGAGCAGCGACAGGTGCTGGACATGCTTTCGGCCTCGGGGCTGAAGGCGACCTTCTTCATCATCAGCGGGCGGGTGGGCCAGTCGGGCTTCATGAACGTCGATGACCTGCGCCGCCTGGCCGCGGCCGGACACGACATTGGGGGGCACACGCTGCAGCACGCGGAGCTGGCGACGCTGACGCCCGAGAACCAACGACAGGAGATTTGCGAGGACCGCCTGCGGCTGCTCAGCTGGGGCTTCTCGCCCACCGCCCTCGCCTTCCCCTTCGGCTCGAACGATGCGGCGGTGAACCAGATGGCCGCGACGTGCGGCTACAACGCCGCGCGCGACGTGCGAGGCCTGGTGGACACCTGTGGTTCCTGCCCCGCGGCCGAGACAATCCCTCCCTTCGACCCCTACGAAATCCGCACGCCCGCCACGGTGACGCGCGACGACGGACTGGAGCAATTGCAGGCGTGGGTCACCACGACGGAGGCCGCGGGGGGCGGCTGGGTGGTCGTCGTCTTCCACTTCGTGGAGCCGGACTGCACCAGACACACCTATTGCGTGCAGCCCGACGTCCTCCAGGCGTTCATGGGCTGGCTCGCGCAGCGGGCACCGCTGGGGACAGAGGTGCGCACGATGCAGGACGTCCTGGGCGGTGCGGCGCAGCCCGCGGTGCACCCCTTGCCCCAGGCGCCCACGGCCGCACTGAAGAACCCCTCGCTCGAGGACGACGCGAACGGCGACGGCGTGCCCGACTGCTGGCAACTGGGCCCCATCCACGGTGGCGCCGCGCGCGCCGAGCGCTCGGCCGAGGCGCACAGCGGCGCCTGGTCCTACCGGCTCGAGCGCGTGGAGGCGTCCGGGGGCGCAGCATCCATCCAGGTGCTGCGCGACGACGGCACCTGCGCACCAGCCGTCACGCCGGGGCGCGGTTCGCGGGTGAGCGTCTGGTACCGCGCCAGCGCCCCGCTGCACCTGGAAGCGGCCGTGAAGGGGGCGGATGGGACGTGGAAGGTGTGGGACCGCGGCCCGAGCCTGCCGCCCGCGGAGGCCTGGACGGAGGCGTCGTGGGAGCTGCCCATCGCGCTGCCGGCCGACGCGTTCGGACTGAGCGTGGGCGTCGCCCTGGAAGGGGTCGGATGGGCGCTGGTGGACGACTTCGGGCTGGCGGAGGCGGAGGCGCCCGCGGCGAGGCTGGTGCTGGACGCACCAGCCGGCGGAGAGGACTTCGTCGTGGGACAGGAGGTGGAGGTGAGGTGGTCCACGCTCGGCGACGTGCGGACGCTGGACGTGGCGTACTCCACGGAGGCGAGCGCCACCTGGATGCCGGTAGCCACCTCGGTGGAGAACACGGGGCAGCTCATCTGGCGCGTGCCCGACGTGCCGAGCCGGGAGGCGGTGCTGCGCGTCGCCAGCACCGCGGACGGGGCGGTGTCAGGCGTGAGCCCGCCCTTCCGCATCCTGGCCGAAGCCACGCAGCCAGGCATCGTGGAGACGCCACCCGGAGAGACGCCCCCCGCGGAGCAGCCTCCTGGGGAGCCGCCACCCGAGGAGGCCCTGGGTGACGGGCAGGTGGACGGCGCGAGCGGTGGTTGTGGGGGATGTGAGGGCGCGGGTACCGGTCAGCTGTTTCTCGCGGTGGCCGGCGGCCTCTTTGCCCTCTCGCGTTCGCGAGCGAGAAGGAGATTCGAGGCACCGCCAACGCGAGGGGGGCATCACGCCCCGCACCCGTGCTCATCCCTGGGGCCTGGATGCTGTCCACATCGGCCTCGGCACTCGGCGCGGTGGCGGCAAAGCACGTCCCCAGGAGGGGAAGGAGACGGCCAGGGTGGCGACTGAGGCAGCGGCGAAGACGGAACATCGCAGGTGCCGCGGCGGGGGCTGAACGAGGACACGGGGAGAACGCGAGCGAGGAGGCCCTGGTGCGTGGGCAGCACGCCCAGGGCCTTCCGTACGCGGCGGACTCCGCCGCCATGGCGCGCAGGGGCGTGTGGACCTGGTGGCCTCCGCGTTCGAGCGCCGCCGGAAACGGTCAGCACCCCGCCCAGGGGGCTCCCCGCTGAATCCACGCCTGATGACCTTCGGCCGGCCCGCCGCCGCAAAGGCCCGCGGTTCGCGCTCTCGACTCGGCTCGCCGCACATATTCCTTGACGGGAATATTCCCCATGAGGAATATACATCCTCGTGATTGAGACCTTCACGGCGCTCGCCGACCCGAACCGCTTTCGCATCGTGGAATACCTGTTGGGGGGCGCTCGCTCGGTGGGTGCCATTGGAGAAGCGCTACACCTGAACCAGCCGCAAGTGTCGAAGCACCTGCGCGTGCTGAAGCAGGCCCGGCTGGTGGATGTGGAGGCGCGCGCCCAGCAGCGTCTCTACGGCCTGCGGCCCGAGCCGCTGCGCGAGCTGAACGCGTGGCTGGAGCGCTACCGCGACGTCTGGGACGCGCGGCTGGGACAGCTCGACTCGCTCCTCGAAGAACTCAAGACGCAGGACCTGGCAATAGCGCAGCGACATGCTCGAAAGAAGAAGGGATGAAGTGATGAGCCTTACGTCAGTGGAGTTGGAGTCGGACCGCACCATCGTCATTTCTCGCAAGTTCAATGCGCCCGCGCGCATCGTGTTCGACGCGTGGACTCGCGCGGACCTGGTGAAGCGCTGGTGGGCGCCGAAGGCCCTCTGCGTCACCATGGCGAGCTGCGAGGCGGACGTGCGCGTTGGCGGTGGTTACCGCTACGTGCTGCGCAATCCGGACGGCGGGGAGGTGGCCTTCTCCGGGCAGTACACGGAAATCACTCCGCCCTCGCGGCTCGTGTACACGCAGGTCTTCGAGCCGATGGCGGACGCGGGTTCGGTCACCATCACCGTCACCTTCGACGAGCGCGACGGAAAGACACACATGGTCTCGCGAGAGCTGTATCCGTCAAAGGAAGTGCGGGAGGCCGTCCTCGCGTCCGGCATGGAGCACGGCATCCGCGAAACGATGGAGCAGCTTGACGCGCTCGTGTCGTCGCCGGGCCTCGACTGAGCCGGTGCACCGGCGCTGCGCCGCGCCGGGCGGGCAGGCGCGTGACGTGAGCAGCACCCGCGTCAATAAACGGTACCGTGCCTGGCGCGCCAGGCACCAGACGCCGGTCGCCAGGCACTACGATGCGGCGGTCTGCTCCTCTTGCCGGATGTCGTCACCGCCCCGCCCCCTTCTCTCCATGCCGACCCTCCTGGCGATACTGCACATCGTGGGCTGCGTGCTGCTCGCGGCCCTCTTCTTCGCTCCCGCTGGGGTGCCCACGCTCGTCCACCTGCTCAAGGGCATCCTGCGGGAATACAGCCTGGTGATGCTGTTGCCGGCGCTCCTCACTGCGCTGGTGGCCGTCTGGATTTCCCACGTGGACGTGTGGAGGTGGCTGCGCGGGGGGACGGCGGCATCCGCGCTGCTCGTCGGCATCCTCGCGGTGTGGCCCGCCGCCTCCGCGTGGCGGCTGGCCAGGGCGGCCGACATTCCACTCAGCCTCCGTGAGTATCTCCGCCCACTCGTCGGAGCCCGCCCCCTCCCGAGCCACACCGTTCGCTTCGCCGTGGTCGAGGGACGCGAGCTGTACGCCGACGTCTTCCTCCCCGAGCCCTCCGCCTCCACGGCCCGCCCCGCCGTGCTCTACTTCCACGGAGGTGGCTGGCGTGGTGGAGAGCGCGGCTATGCCCGCGCCTGGGCCGACTTCCTCACCGCGCGGGGCTATGCGCTCATCTCCTTCGACTACCGGCTCTTTCCTCCCGCCACCGGCTTGAAGGCTCCGGGAGACGTCAAATGTGGCATCCGCTGGGCCAAGGAGCACACGGCCACCTACGGTATCGACCCGGACCGGCTCGTCCTCTTCGGTGAGTCCGCGGGCGGCCACCTCGCGACCCTGGCGGGGTACACCGAGGGAGCTGCTCGCCTGCCGTCCTCCTGCGCCCCCGGGGACACGTCGGTGGCGGCCATCATCAGCTTCTACGCGCCCAGCGACCTGGTGGCCTACGCCGCGAGCGCCCCTGCTCCGCTCGAGGGCTTCACGGGTGTGTCGCTGGAAGGCCACCGCGAGCTGTACGAGTTGCTCTCCCCCATCAATCATGTCGGGCCACGCGCCCCTCCCACGCTCCTGCTCCATGGCGGGGCCGACAGCGTCGTGCCGCTCGACGCCTCGCAAGCGATGGCCGCTCGACTGGCCCAGGCGGGCGTCTCCCATGCCCTCTTCACGCTGCCCTACGCGGAGCACGGCTTCGACATCTGGGATGGCGGCTTCGGCCGTCAGCTCGCCAGGGCGCGGGTGGGGCGGTTCCTCCAGCAGCACGCGCCCGTCGACTGAGGGCGCTCCCTCGCGCTGCAAGTAGATAGGACGCAGTGGGGCGTGAATGAAATCCAGGTGCCCCCCCCGTCATGAAGGGCCATCCGCAGCCGGCTCAACGGGCTCGTGCTCGACGTGGAGGGAGCCAACAAGGCCCAGGGGACCCGCGTCGTCACCTGGGAGGCCCATGGCCAGCCCAATCAGGTGTGGCAGTTCGTGCCCGGCCGCGTCCGCGGCACCTACTACATCCAGAGCCAGCTCAACGGCCTCGTGCTTGACATCGAGGGCGCCAGGACAGACGGCTCGGGGCGGCTCATCACCTTCCCCATGAAGCGCGACGGGACGGCGAACAACCAGCTCTGGCAGCTGGATATCTGACCCAAGAGCCACGGGGCTTCGCGGCTGGATTAGTAATAGTCGCGCAGGGTGAGCCGGCGCTTGCTCCCGTCCTTCAACGTGAGCACCACCGTCTTGCCCGTGGCGCGATACCGCCAGCGTGAGAGCTCCGTGCCCGCGGAGTCGGGGCCGATGGACTGTCCATCAATGGCAATGATTTCGTCCCCCACCTTCCAGCCCGCGGCGGCGGCGGGGCCCTCAGGGGCGACCAGCTTCACCACGAGCCGTCCCTCCGAAGGGAGGGCAATCAGTCCGGACCGGTCCTTGAGGAAGGGCTGCCGCAGCGCGCGGGCATCGGGGACCAGCATCAGCGTGTCCGCCGCATAGTCCGTTATCATCCGGAAGCGCCCGAGGACGGCGAGCCCCAGGTTGCCGAGGAGCCGGTCCGAGCCGGAGACACTCTTGCCCGCGTCGTCGAACACCGTGGGCACGTTCTTCAGGGTGATGCCCGCCAGCTGGATGTCCTTCAGCGTCGCGACATCGCGCTCCCGGAGTCCGCCCACGGCTCCGGACAGCGTCTTGGAGCTGCGCCTCCCCGTGAGCAGCCCCGCCTGCTGCCAGTACGCGGGGAAGAGCGAGAGGGCTCCACCGTTGCCCACGTCGAACAGCACCGGAATGGGGGGACGGCCCTCGATGGAGAGCTGGACGGCGCGCTGCCCTCCCGCGGACTCGACCAGGGGGAGCCGCACCGCTCGCGGCGGCGCCTTGAAGCGGGACGCCTCATGGAAGGCGACGCGCCGGTTGGGGAAGTCCACGTCCACGACGAGCTGGTTGAAGGCCTCCTTGCCCAGGACGACGGGCAGCGGGTGGCCTATCAACCGTGCGACCTCGGACAGGTCGATGACAGCGACCGTCAGCCCCGTCAGTGTCAGGTTGCCCAGGGTGATGTCCACGCCGCCGGCGAGCTGGGCCTGTGCCTGCCCGCCGCTGCCGACCGCAGCGAGCTGCCCCTGGGTCTCCAGCCCCAGCTCACGCGCGTAGGCCGTGTCGACCACCGTCATCTCGGCGCCACTGTCGAGGAGCACCTGCGTTGCCTGGCCGTTCACCTGCGCCGGGATGTAGACGCGGTTCTCGTTGAAGAACTCGAAGGGGATGAAGCCCGTGCTGTGGTGGCCGTTCGAGAAGCGCACCTTGCGGACGTCCAGGGGGCGCTCGAAGACGGCGGGAGGAATGGGCACGTTCAACTCCAGCGCCTCCACGACCAGCCGTGAGTCGGAGTCCGGGTTGTCGGTGAGCACCTCCTCCAGAAAGGGCATGCGCACGCCCTGGACCTGACGCCAGTCTCCCATCCGCACGAAGCGGGTGACGTTGTTCTCGCGGATGCTCAGGCCATGGAGGGCTCCGTCGGCCTCATTGAGGAACAAGTCGTAGAGGTCTTCATCGCCGAAGGTGACGCGCACCACCTTCCAGGTGCGGCCGTCGCGCCGTGCGTCGGGCCGCAGTGCGAGCGTGGCGCCGGCACGCCCCTGTAGCGCTGTCCCGAAGTCGAGTGCCACCTGGTGCCGTACATCGCGCGCGTCGGTGGCCGAGGCGTCTTCGACCTGTCCGCTGGCGTTCAGCTTCCAGCCTCCTGCCGGAGTGATGCTCATCGACTGGCGCAGCACTCCGTAGTCCGCATCCTCGCGGGCCCGTCCGTCCCGGTGGCTCCAGGACTCCACCAGGCCATTGAGTCCGCCCTCCACGGACTTCCCTCGCGCGTGGATGCTCTCCAGGCGCGTGAAGGCATCCCCGCCCCGCCACGCCAGGTGCCGCGCGAGGAGCGGCTGCAGCGCGTCTGCCCTGGATTCGGTGGAGCCGAGCACGAGGGGCAGGGACATCAGAACCGCGATGAGGAACCTCATGGAGTGTCTCCGCGCTTGAAAGAGGAGAGGGACTGCTGCCCCACGAGGTGGCGCAGCCCGGGTGGGCTCGAGGCGATGAGGGAGAAGGACCGCGCCAGCCGCGTGCGCGCGGACCGCGGCGCGCTCTGCTGGACCTCCGCCGACAGCCCGCTGTGTTGCAGGCAGGAGAGATAGACGCTGTCGCTCCAGATGGCCTGCTTGACGCCGGTGCCATCCGGCGTGAGCAGGGCCACCAGGAACTCGCGGGCGTCCACCACGAGCGTGAGTTGCGCGCCCGGCCAACGCTCCCGAACAAAGTCCGCGTCGGACGACCGCACGCAGTCGAAGGACACCTTGGGGGACGCGTCGTAGACGAGCCCTGCGATGGAGACGCCTCTGGCGCTCGCCTCCGTGAGCGCCGGGGCGAGTGCCCCGAAGGGCGGCGGGAAGAGGTCGAAGAGCAACCGCTCGGTGGCGCCGGCAATCATCGCCCGCGCGCGCTCCATCACCTGTGCGGTGCTCTTGAGGTGGTAGATGCGGTCGTCTTGCACCGGGGCGTGGAGCCTGCGCAGCGCGTCCGCGGCCTCACGCCTGCGCACCTCGAAGCCTCGCTGGAGCGCCGTGAGCACTTCGTCCGGAGGCACGGGCCGGAAGGAGCGGGGCTCGCCCTCCTCGACGAGCACCGCCCCCTTGTGTTCGAGCGAGGCGAGCGCCTGGTAGATGCCCGGAGGCGCCTTCCCCAGCGCCTGCGCGAGCCGATATCCGGTGGCGGGCGCGCCCTTGAGCAACTCGCAGTACACCCGCGCCTCCATCTCCGTGAAGCCAAGGGCCACGAGCCCTTCATCCGCGCCAATGACTCACATTATTACTTATTGGTAATAATGCTCAAGCCGCGGAGCGCCAGGACGCCTGGGGCAAGGGCTGGGTCCACCGGTACCGAGTCCCTTCCAACGCGCGAACAAACGAGGCCTTTCGTCGACAACCGGGCCGTGAATATTCTACCCGGAAGTGCGTCAAGGTGAGCCAGTCGGAGACTGACTCACCGCACCACAGAAAGAAAAAGCTCGATGAACCCGATTGCTCGCGCAGTGCTTGCCTCATCCCTGTTCGCCGCGTCCTCCGCCTTCGCGCAGGACGTCGAGATGAACATCCATGCCGATGACATTGACATGCCGTCGACCCGCATCTCCGTGGAGGGCATGTCCCCGGATGGCGAGGCAGCGGGCGTCAACATGGAGATTCGCGGTGGGGGCGCCCGCATGGAGGTGAACGTGTCGGGCACCGGGACTCCACCGCCGCCGGAGCGACATGAGCGCAGAGAGCGTCGTGAGCGAGTCGCGCCGCGCGAGGAGTCCGTCCGGCATGTGCGGTACGACTCCGAGCCCGCCTTCCGCGACTGTGGAACGAACCAGGACCCGGGCTGCACCATGCAGCGCAACGGCCACTTCGCGATGGACGCGGAGACCTTCCGCGGCTTCATGCAGTCCCTCAAGAGCACCCACAACGAGCTGACGCGGGAGGACATGGTGGAGAAGGTGATGAAGCGCGCCTTCCTCACCGCGAAGCAGTTCGGCCTGGTCCTGGACCTGTTCCAGAACGAAATCACCCGCTTGGACGTGGCGAAGACGGCCGCGCCCCGCGTGGTGAACCCGCAGCACGCGCTGGGATTCGCTTCCAAGTGGAAGAACTCCATCTCCGCTGACGAGTACGTGGAGCTCATCACCGAGCAGTAGTCCGCTCGAGGTCGCCCCAGCAGCCTCCGCGCGCCGCGATATCCCTACCCACCCAGGCGCCCTGCTTCACTGGCCCCAGCCCAGGGGCCAGCGCGGCAACATCAGCCGCAAGGTGGGTGGGGGCCGCGGTGCATCCCCCTCCTGAAGTGGCCCTGGGACTCGGAGTCCTCACCGCCGACGCGCCGAAGTCCCACGGCTCGCCGGGGGCGTGGCGCAAGGCCTTCGACGCCGCGCCATCATCCAGCGCTTCGCGGAGGACTGGATTGTCTCCATCACCGACTTGACGCCGCTCATGCAGAAGCCGCGCAAGCACCTGGACGCCGGACGCGCGGAGCAGGCCTCACGGCTGCTGCCCCCCGAGGCCGTCTACCCCGTGACGGCGGAGCTCGTCCGGCGGCTCGGAATGTGACACCGGGGGACGGGGCAGGATGCCTGGGCCGGTGTGTGCACTGGGAAGGCCGCACGGCCTCTCCGCACCGCATGTGGGCCCTCGGCACTTCTGGGCCTTCATGGTTCGCTCAAGTCGCCCAGACAACGTTCGCGCGCGAGCGCAGGACCCTGCGCGGCCCAAGCAGAGCGGAAGCTTTCACGAAAGCAGTCGCCACGCCCAACCCATGCACAGCGACTGCAGGCAACTGCGTTCCAAGACACAGGGGCAGACTGAAAACATTTCAGATAGTGGCATTCAACGATAGAGCAGCGCAGACAAATATTGCATATCGCTCTCCGGAGCTCAGGTTGGTGAGTTCCATCACCAGGAGAAGCGTATGAAAGCACTGTCATTCGTGATGGTCGCGGGTCTTGCCATGGGTGTGCTCACGGGCTGTGGTGAGACGTCTTCGCCGGAGGCGGTCGCTGGCGAGCAGGGGCCGCGTTACGAGGCCACGTTGAGCGACGGGACGGCCGTGACGGTGCGGGACGCCTCGGGCGAGAGCAACGTGAGCGCCCAAGCCATCGAAGGAGAACGCACCGTCACCGAGGCCGCGTGTTGGGTGACGCTGCAGTGGTGCAGCGAGCCGGGTACCGGCGACATCGTCTGCACCCAGAACGGAGACTGCACCACCGCGCAGTTCATCGAAGCGTGCATCTCGCTGGCCCAGGATATCTGCGGAATCTGATACATCCGTGGAGGCACAGCGTCAGTCCGCGTCAGGGCTGGCGCTGTTGCCGCGGGCGGTGACTCCGTTCATGACCTCGGGGTGCTCCGGGCGCGCGGGGAGACGTGCATTTGCGCGGGTGGACACCCCGAACCCTGGCCTCCCCTGCGAGGCGTGTCGCGCCCGTGCGCCAGCCCGCCCCCGCAAACAGGCCCCTTGAGGCACGCAATGGCACTCCGACTGCTACGGGGCCACTCCGCGCGGCCGTGGCATGCCGCCAGCCACCTCCGGCCGCGCGTCACGAAGGTGAACGACGCCCGGTGGAATATCGGTTCACCCCGTCTTGCGAGCAGGAACCTCGGCCCACCGAGGGGCTTCCCGCCGAGCCCCTGAATCGCGAGACACCGCGCTCCGTGATGGATTCAATTCGGACTTCAGTTCACGCGAAGCGCGAGTCCAGCTTCGTCAACTGGCTCGTAAAACCATCCTGCTGCATCTTCGTGAACTCCTCGCTGTGCATCGCGTCCAGCGTGACCACCATGCGAACGCGGTCGCCGCTCGGGAGGAAGTCCACGGCGATCTTGCTCTCGTAGGTCGCGACCCCGGGCAGAAAGTCGATGACGTTCGTGAGGACAAGTCGCGAATGTGGCGCCACCTCGGTGAAGTGGGAACGGGTCGCATGGGAGGTCGGCTGGCCCATCTGCTTCATCGCGGCAATCATCTCCGGTGCGTCAGCAATCATGTCGTACCGGAGGGCACCGCCTACGCGCGCATCGAGTTCCTGAACCTCGGCACGGAAACCGTGTGGCCCCCACCACGACTCGAAGCCCTCTTTCGTGGTCCAGAGCGCCCAGATGTCCTGGATTCCCGCCCGGTAGGTGCGCTCGATGACGACCTTCGCCTTCTCGTTGCTCATTTTCGCTGCCTCTTTCCTTCGACTCGCCGAGTCTGTTGTTGTTGCTTTTTCTCCAGTGCGGCTCCGAAACGATCGATTCGCGCCTCCCACAGTTGCCGATACGGCGCGAGCCACCCGTCAAGGTCCTTGAACGGCTCCGGCTTCAAGGCGTAGAGGCGACGTTGCCCATCCGGCCGCATCGAGACGAAGCCCGATTCCGAAAGAATGCGCAGGTGCCGCGAGACACCGGACTGGTGGACTCCAGCCTTCTCGACGACGTCGCTGACCTGCTGCTCGCCATACCGAAGTGCCTCGACGATGCGGCGGCGCGTCGGATCAGAGAGCACCTGAAAGACGTCCAGTTGCATGGACGTGTATATACACGCCCATGCATATCTACGTCAAGCTCGGGCCCCTGCACAATCATGCAGCCCCAGAGAGGCTCCGTCGTCCTCGTCGAGGTCCGTCCACACGCGGAAGTGGGGGGACATGCTCATCCACTTCGCGGTGCTGGTCTGGGTGGCCTACACCACGGGCGGGCGCCTCACGCAGGCGGTGAGGCCGCCACCGGCGCCCCTCCCCTCGTGGAGGAGCGCCGGACGGGCTGAGCCGCTACTGCGGATCCCACCCCGCGTTCACCGTCATCCGGTCCAACGCGCGCACGGAGACGTAGGGGACGAAGCCCGCCGCGCGCGAGCGGGTATAGGCGTCCGCGACGTTCGCGGCCTGCACGGCGTAGTCGGTGGAGAGCACCAGCTTGCCGGCCGCGCGGACCCGGGCCGCGTTGGCCCGGTTCTCCTCGCACCAACCCTCGTCGCAGGCGTTGTCGTCGGACCAGTACAGGTCCTCCATGCCCAGCCCGTCGATGGCGGGCAGGTAGGCGGGGTCATCCACCAGCTCCGGGGAGTTCTGGGGCATCACCTTGAAGCCCGGGTCGCGGGCCTTCGCGTACTGGTTGATGCGCGCCAGGAGGGCCACCATCTTCCGCGCGAGGTCGGCGCGGTTGGTGCCCGCGGCGTTCGCGGGAATCTCCTCATACGTCACCACCATGTCCAGGTAGCACCCGGTGAAGCCCGCGGCGAGCGCCTGGTCGAGGCGGCCCTGGACGATGGGCCACCAGCGCTCGTCCCAGTACTTCACGTACTGCTCGTCGGGCCAGCCGCCCACGGGGCCGAGCTTCAGGTCCTCGGGCACCTGGGACCACTCGGGGCGGTACTCCTCGATGGCGCCAATCTCGAAGTACGCGAGCACCTGCTTGCCCTTGGCCTTGAGCGCGGTGATTTCGGCGGCGGTGAACCAGTCGTCATAGCCGTCGCGCGACAGGTCGACGATGGCCAGGTCGAACTTCGAGTTGGCGATGGTGTCCAGCTTCCCCTGGGGATAGTTCGTGAGTTGGTAGGTGAAGCTGTGGACGCCCTCCCACGACACGGGCGTACCGGCGTCGGTCCCCGTTCCCGCGTCGCCAGGGGTGCCCGCGTCCGTGGGAGTCCCCGCATCGCCGGGCGTGCCCGCGTCCGAGGCGGCGACCTGGATGCGCACCACGAGCAGGTCCAGCAGCGACGCATCCGCCGTGGACGTCGTGCGGTAGCGCAGCTTCACCGGGCCTCCGCTGACGAAGCGCTGGGGAGATGTCAGCGCGAGCGACGTGGCGGTCCACCTCCAGGACTGCGCGAAGGTGTTGTCGCCCACCAGCACCCAGGCGCCCGCCGCGTAGTCCCACGCCTCGAACAGCCAGCGCATCTGCGACCTGGCGGGCCCGCGATAGTTGATGCCCACCTCGGCGGCGATGACGTCGGCGGCGCCCACGTCCGCGGGGAGCGCGTACGTGCACGTGGCGGAGGTGCCGGGGAAGAACTCGACGTACTCCGTCCAGCGGTCCTGCGTGCCCGACAATGTCTGCGTGTGCAGCCCCTGGACGCTCTGCCCCGAGCCGATGGCGCCGCTCGCGACCTGGAGACTTGCGCACGTCAAAGTTCGAGCATCCGCGAGGCCCGCCGTGTCCTC
The DNA here is from genome assembly GCF_013372585.1 of Myxococcus sp. AM010. Lineage (NCBI taxonomy): Bacteria > Pseudomonadati > Myxococcota > Myxococcia > Myxococcales > Myxococcaceae > Myxococcus > Myxococcus sp. AM010. The sequence goes on along the minus strand of NZ_JABXEO010000019.1, from coordinate 2,930 downwards.
GCTCCGCTCCGCGCTGTCCGCCCTTCCGGAGGAACCACCACAGGCGAACAGCGCGATGCACCACAGACTCGTCCACCCTACTGCCGCGACTCGCATGTGCGCTCCCTGTCGCCGGAGCCAGGCCTCGCCCTGACGTCGATGCGCTCGGCGAACGCGGCGGGCTTTAGCGTCCGGCGCGCGGAAGCAGCAACGCGAAGTGGCGCGCGACACGCGACATTCACCCATGGCCTGGAACATTCGTCCCTGTCTGGATGGGGGCCTGGCCTCTGATGGAAATTTGAAGCCCGCATGAGGAGGTATGCGCCAGTCCCTCACGCGCAGGATCCGCGCTGGCGAGGACCTGCTCCACGGGGTGGCGCGGCTCTGGATTCTGACCGCGCCCACGGAGCTGCCGCATGGGTGTCCACGTCTCGCCGACCTCACGCCGCGCAACCAGCCGCCTCCTCGCACCAGCCCGGTCGGCGTAGAGCAGACCGAGGAGGCGTGAGCTTCGCTCCTCGGTCTTCTCCCGTTCGGAGCCGGATGGTTCGTGTTCGAGAACCATGACTCGTGAGCAAGGTTGGTCCGAGCGGTGCTCCCCGTTCCGGCCGAGCGGGGGCTCACCTGGAGCCTGTCTCCAGCCACGCTCGAATCCGGAGTGTTAGACCGTGCTCCGCGAGGCCGCGGCCTGCGCCTGCGTGGTGGCGGCATCGCCGGGCGCGGGGGTCATCAGGCTGACCTTCAATTTCGTCCCGGTGGATGACACCCCGAAGAAGGAGTCATAGGCGTCGATGTGCTGCTGTCCCACCGTGTTCAGGAAGTCCAAGAACGTGCTCGGCTTCGCGGGCAGCGGCGACGGCGTGAACATCTGCGAAGGCAATCTCACGTAGGGGTTTGGGTTCGGCAACAATTCGTACTTCGCGTTGATCGCACCATAAACGAGGTTGGCGTCGAGCCCGAAGAGACCACCGAGCGGACCATAGAGCGTCTGACAGGACTGGTCCTTGACATAATCCCACACGACGTCGTTCGGCACATTGAAGGGCTGGATGTTCATCAGGTTGGTCCAGCCGTGAGGCACGACATCGTACTGGTTCCAAATGACCTGATTCCAGAACCCATACTTTGTAATGCCGCGGATTCCCGTCGGCGGGAATATCGCGCTGAAGACGTTGACGAAGCCTTGATCTCCGGTCGAAGGAGCAGCCGTCGGCAGCACGTAGAGCGCGCCCCACCGACTTGCCGCGAAGATGTCCGGGTAGAGCCAGAGGGCCAAGGTCGGGCTGAGCGAGCCACCCAGGCTGTGCCCAGCGAAGATCAGCGTCGCTTGGGAAGATTCATTGTCCTTCAAGAAGGATTGAATCGTTTTTTGCGTCTTCGGGTCCTGCAGGTTCAGCAGATTCGTGGTTCCCCACGCAGCCCCCTGCGAGATGTACCCCACGGTCCTCGTATCTGGATTTTCACCATTCGCTGGGTTGATGCCCAGAGGAAAACCGACTGTGACCGTGACGTTGTTGTCCAGGCAGTCCGTGCCATACCAGTTGTGGTCAACATCCTTGTTTCCGTTGGTGCCAGCGACCGCCACGACATAGCAGTTGGCCGACGCATTGTAGGCCACGTACATGACCTGGTCGGCCACCTTGGACACTCTGGACTTACCACTACAGTCCTTGTCAGCCTGGAAGACGCAGGGCCCCCACACTCGCGTCCACACGCCCAGTTGGTCGCTGTGCTTCGTCAGCGCGTCGTCTATGGCCGGTCCAAGTTGCTGCTGGATGTCGGAGGCCGAGCCTTCCAGGCTTTCACCCAGACTCGAGAACCTTGAGAGCTTGAACACCGTTTGAATGATGTCGTAGCTCCCCCCGGCGTAGATTGGATTTGTGACTTTCATATGACTCATCCTTTTCCTTGGTCGTGGTACGGCAGCGCACCGCCGCTTGTCGGCCTCGGAGCATTCGGCTACCGCTTCGAGCCCCGTCACAAACCCAAAGCAGAAGACGTGCCAGCACCGCGCGCCTCGACTTCCCGAGGCGAACGCACGCATGCCAGGCCTCGCACCGGGTGTTTGACGCGTCAGCAGCAGGCTTGACGCGCCCGTGGACACGTTCTTTTGCAAGACCTCGTTCAACGGGTCCTCGGCACACCTGCGCCTACCCAAGGCCCTTTCGCCGCGTCGTGTGTGCTTCCAAGCCACGTTGGACAGTGCGTCCCCCCGGGCAAGATCCACCAGGCCCGTGCGAGCAAACCGCCCGCGCTGAAGTTCCACAGTGGCGCCAACGACTCCACCATCAACCCCATCCGTCCCAGCGTCCGCCGCTGGACGCGGATGGCCCTCTCCGAGGGTACGGCGGCGCGGTTGGTGGAGACGCCTTGAGCGCGCATGCTCCGGGAGCGCGTACTTCATGCGTGGACTCCGGACAGCGGCGGGGTGCGCAGTCTTCACTGCGGCCCACCTGGGCATCCAACATGAGTACCGACACCCCTGCTGAAGGTTCTTCAGTTGTGCGTGATTCACGACCTGGGTGAGGCCACCCCCGCCATCCGCCAGGGGACGTTCCCCAACAAGAGCGAGCAGGAGCGGACCGACCTGGTACACCCGACGCAAACGCTCGGCTCCCCCCTGCGCGAACGCATCCTGCCCCTCTGGGAAGAGTACGAGCAGGCTGCGTCACCCGAAGCCCAGGCCTTGGAGGCGCTCGACAAGCTTGAGACCCTCCCGCAGCACACCCAGAGCGCGGACCCACCGGACTTCGACGACGCATTCAAGGCTCCGAGGAACACCCTGCCGCTGGCGCTCCGACCTGAAGCGATAGGGGGGAAGCATGCTCCCAGGTTCAAACGCGATGGCCGCCGTCCGTGTCGTCGGTGTCCGCATGGACGCCTGCCCCGCCCATTCCGACGCCTCCAGCGCCGGCACCTCCTCCGCCCCCGGCACCGCCGCCCCCTCGTCC
>NZ_JABXEO010000199.1:0-1827 GCF_013372585.1 Myxococcus sp. AM010 | reverse complement strand
CAACCCGCCCATCCCACACGGAGGGAGAACCCTCTCACACCGAATGGCATGCCCCCTGCTTGGAGGCCGCGCGGAGCCGCCGACCTCCGTCCCGGCTCCAGCCCGCAGTTCACGTCTGTCCAAACCTCGACACAAAGGACGTCTCGAATGGCTGCGTATCTCGTTCAGAATCAGTGGGGTGGTTCGCAAGCGACTTGGAACCCCGGTGGGCTGTGGATTATCGGCGCCCGGGACAAGCAGAGCGTGGTGGCGCTCGACGTCAAGTCCAACGACGGCGGCAAGACGCTCACCGGCACCATGACCTACAACGGCGAGGGGCCCATTGGCTTCCGCGGCACCCTCACCGGCGCCAACAACTACGCAGTGGAGAACCAGTGGGGAGGCGCCTCCGCGCCCTGGCATCCCGGCGGCATGTGGGTGCTCGGTGCGCGGGACAAGCAGAACGTCGTGGCCGTCAGCATCAAGTCCAACGACGGCGGCAAGACGCTGAGCGGCACCATGACCTACAACGGAGAGGGGCCCATCGGCTTCAAGAGCGAGGTCACCGAGGGCGACCCCTACGCAGTGGAGAACCAATGGGGCGGCAACGCCGCGCCCTGGCATCCCGGCGGCGTCTGGGTGCTGGGCACCCGCGGCAAGCAGAACGTCGTCAACATTGACGCGAAGTCAAACGACGGCGGCAAGACGCTGAGCGGCACCATGACGTACAACGGCGAGGGGCCCATTGGCTTCCGTGGCACGTTGACGTCGCAGGACACCTACACCGTGGAGAACCAGTGGGGCGGCAGCGCCGCGCCCTGGCATCCGGGCGGCTTCTGGATGATTGGCGCCCGCAACGGCCAGAACGTCGTCGCCCTCAACGTCGCGTCCGGCGACGGCGGCAAGACGCTCAATGGCACCATGGTCTACAACGGCGAGGGCCCCATCGGCTTCCGCGCCACGCTCGGCTGACGCCCGCGTGTGGCCACGGCTGGCCCGGCCCTGACTCGAGGGCCGGCCCGGCCTCCAGCCTCACGCCAGGTTGTGGAACACGCGCTGGACGTCGTCGTCCTGCTCCAGCGCGTCCACGAGCTCCAGCACCTCGGTGGCCTTGTCCTCGGGCAGCTCGACGGGGCTCTGCGCCACGTACTCGGAGTCAGCGGAGACGGGCACCAGGCCCTTGGCCTCGATGGCGGCCTGGAGCTGACCGAAGTCCGTGAAGGCGGAGCGGATGATGATTTGCTTCTCCCCCTTCTCACCCACGCCCTCGCCCATCTCCTGGAGGCCGTGGTCGATGAGCTCCAGCTCCAGCGCGTCCAGGTCCAGGCCCTCCGGGTTCAGCCGGAACACGCCCATGCGCTGGAACATGAAGGCCACGCTGCCCGTGGTGCCCAGGTTGCCGCTGTACTTGTTGAAGTGCATGCGCACGTTCGCCACGGTGCGCACGACGTTGTCCGTCGCCGTCTCCACCAGCAGCGCGATGCCGTGGGGCGCGTAGCCTTCGTAGAGCACGATTTCGTAGTCGGTCGCCGACTGGCCGCTCGCGCGCTTGATGGCCGCGTCGACCTTGTCCTTCGGCATGTTCGCGGCGCGGGCGTTCTGGAGCACCCGGCGCAGCGTGGAGTTCGAATCAGGGTTCGGCCCACCCGCCTTCACCGCGATGGCGATGTCCTTGCTGATGCGCGTGAACACCTTCGCCATCTTGTTCCAGCGGGCCATCATCGTGGCCTTGCGTGTCTCGAAAATGCGTCCCATGGGAGGGATGTATAGGTCGGCCACGTTCCGCGTGGCTACTCCCTGTCGCGCCCCCGGGGCCCGGATGTTGACCAGGACAGCCCTGCCTGGCCC
>NZ_JABXEO010000198.1:0-1890 GCF_013372585.1 Myxococcus sp. AM010 | reverse complement strand
GCGCCACGGCGGGGGCATCGGGCGTGCGAGCCACCTGCTGCTCGAAGCGCGTGTGGAAGAATCCTCCACGCGGGACATCGGACGCGGTGCTGTTCCAGTCCACCAGCAACTGCTGCTGCTCCACCTCTGTGTGGAGGGGTAGGGTGGCGATGGCCACCTCCGGTGAGAGCACGGCGCGCTCCAGCAGCAACTGGAGGTGGGTGGCCAGCCGCTCCGCCGTGGCGCGCTCGAACAGCTCAGTGCTGTAGGCCAGCGCCCCTTCGTAACCGTCCTGGCCGCGTGACAAGTTCAGGCTCAGCTCGAACAACGTCACACCGGAGTCGTCCACGTCCGCGGGACGCACCGCCAGCTTGGGCAACGCCAGCTCCGGGACCTGGGTGTTCTGGAGCGCGAACATCACCTGGAACAGCGGCGTGCGGCTCAGGTCTCGCGAGGGCTGGAGTTCCTCCACCAGCCGCTCGAAGGGCACGTCCTGGTGCTCGTAGGCCCCCAGCGTGGTGTCGCGCACTTCCGCCAGCAACTGACGAAAGGTCATCGCGGGAGTGACGCGGGCGCGCAGCACCAGTGTGTTGACGAAGAATCCGATGAGGGGCTCGGTCTCCGCGTGGCGCCGGCCGGCGATGGGCGAGCCCACCAGCACGTCATCCTGTCCCGAATGACGGGCGAGGACGGCCTGGAAGGCCGCCAGCAACAACATGAAGGGTGTGACACCTTCACGCTGAGCCAGCACCTCCAACATCACGGAGAGCTCGTGCGTCAGCCGCACCGGAACCGCCGCGCCGTGGTGGCGCAGCACCGCGGGCCGCGGCTTGTCGGTGTGCAACTCCAAAGCATGCGGCGCACCCGCCAGTTGCGTCTTCCACCAGCCGAGCTGCGCCTTCAGCGTCTCGCCCTGGAGCCAGCCGCGCTGCCACACCGCATAGTCGGCGTACTGCACCGGGAGCTCGGGCAGGGCCGCGGGTGTCCCAGCCTGGAAGGCCTCGTAGAGCGAAGTCACCTCACGGACCAGCACGCCCATGGACCAGCCGTCCGAGACGATGTGGTGCAGGCACAGCAGCAAGACGTGCTCGGACGGCTCCAGCTTCAGCAGGGTGACGCGCAGCAGCGGCCCCTCGGAGAGCTTGAACGGCTGCCGCGCATCCTGGGTGGCGCGCTTCAACGCCTCCGCGTCCCGCTGCGCCCGGCCCTGGAGGTCCGAGAGGTCCACCACCTCCACCACCGTGGCGTGCGGCGGGTGGATGACCTGCCGGGGCTCACCGTCCACGGACTGGAACGTGGTGCGGAGCGCTTCGTGCCGCTCCACCAGGGCATTCACGGCGCGCCGCAGGGCCTCGACGTCCAGTGCGCCGGACAACCGCAACGCGGACGGCATGTTGTACGACTCATCCCCCGGCTTGAGCTGGTCCAGGAACCACAGCCGCTGCTGCGCGAAGGAGAGCGGCACCTGGCCGTCCCTCCCAGCGCGCGTCAAGGGTGGGAGCCTGGGACCAGAGGTGGCGGAGGCCAGACGCTCGGCGAGCGCGGCCACGGTGGGGGCCTCGAAGAAGGTCCGGAGGCTCAGCTCCACATCGAAGGCCGCGCGGAGGCGGGCCACGACCTGGGTGGCCAACAGGGAGTGGCCTCCCAGCTCGAAGAAGTTGTCGCGCCGTCCCACGGTGGGAACGCGCAGCAGCTCCTTCCAGACCTCCGCCAGCCGGACTTCCACCGGCGTCGCCGGGGGCTCGGCGTCGCGCGTCAGCGTGAGCTGCGAGGCCTCCGGTGCCGGCAGGGCCTTGCGGTCCACCTTGCCGCTGGGCGTGAGCGGCAAAGACGCCAGTGCCACGAAGGCCGCGGGCACCATGTACTCGGGCAGGCGCTGCTGGAGGTGCTGGCGCAGGGCATCGGCGGAGA
>NZ_JABXEO010000197.1:0-1901 GCF_013372585.1 Myxococcus sp. AM010 | reverse complement strand
AGCCCCACCCCCGCCAGCACGCCGCCCACGGTGAACGCCACCGGCCCCGCCAGCGCGTACAGCCAGGCCACCGCCAGGAAGAGCACCGCCCCGCCCGTCAGCGTGTAGCGCAGGTAGATGCGCCCGGCGCGCAACGCCTCGTCCGTGCCCGCGTGCACCACCAGCGGGTAGGTGCTCACCGTCAGCAGTTCGTAGAAGAGGAGGAAGGTGATGGGGTTGCCCGCGAAGGAGATGCCCATGGTCGCGGTGACGCACAGGCTGAAGAAGCCGAAGAAGCGCCGCAGGTGGTGCGAGCCCTCCAGGTAGCCCACCGCGTACAGCGTCGTGACGAGCCACAGCAGCGACGACAGCGTGGCGAAGAGCATGCTCAGCGAGTCGCTGCTCAGCACCAGCTCCAGCCCTGGCCCCAGGCCCAGCCCCAGCCGCGTCTCGTAGCGCTGGCCATGGAAGACGCCCCACACCATGTCCGCCACCAGGCCCGCCTTCAGCGTGGCCCCGCTCACGTTGAGCGCCGTGCGCGCGCGGCGCCACGACTCGGGCATGGAGAAGATGACCGCGCCCGTCACCAACGACGTGCCCAGCACCAGTACCGGCAGCCAGGTGTTCCACGCGCTCATGGCCTCCTCCGCCCGAGCGTCCCCAGTGGCTCTGGCGCCCCCACCTCCAGCAGCGCCAGCGGCGCGGACGACACCAGCCCCAGCGCCACCGCCGCCAGCGCCAGCGCCAGCGCCACCGCCTCCAGAGTGCGCGGCACCCGCGCCACCGTCGGCGGAGGCCCGGAGGGCACGGCCATCGCGAGCGCCAGCACCCGCAGCAGGTAGCCCGCCGCCAGCAGCCCGCCGCCGACGATGACCACCGCCAGCGCCCAGGCCTCCGCCTCCAGCGCGCCGCGCAGCAGCAGCCACTTGGCCACGAAGCCGCCGCTGGGCGGCAGCCCCATCAGGCTCAGGCTGGCCAGCGCGAAGGCCAGGAACGTCATGGGCAGCGCCGCGCCCGCGCCCCGCAGCTCCTCCACCCGGTCATGCCCCAGTGCGCGCTGCACGTTGCCCGCCGCCAGGAAGAGCGCCGCCTTGGCGCACGCGTGCGCGAGCAGGAAGTAGACGGCCCCCGCCAGGGCCGCGCTCGCCCCCGCGGTGCCCGCCATTGGGAAGGCGAGGAACGGGTAGCCCAGCTGCCCCACCGTGGAGTACGCCACCACGCCCTTGAGCCGCCGCTGCCGCAGCGCCAGCAGCGAGCCCCAGACGATGGCGCCCACCCCCAGCGCCCCCAGCGCCGCGTCCAGCGCGGGCGTCCGCGCCCCGGCGAACACGGTGAAGCCCAGCCGCAGCTGCGCGTAGATCGCCGCCTTCACCACCAGCGCGGACAGCAGCGCGCTGGCGGGCGCCGGGGCGCTGGCGTGCGCGGGCGGCAGCCACCCGTGCAGCGGCAGCAGCGCCGCCTTCGCGGACAGGCCCGCCATGGCCAGGGCCAGCGCCAGCCCCGTGGTCGGCGAGGGCCGCACCCGCGCGGCGAGCTCCGCCATGTCCAGCACGCCATACTCCGCGTACAGCAGCGCCACCGCCAGCAGGTAAACCAGCGAGCCGCCCAGGGCCACCAGCACGTAGCGCTCCGCGGCCACGCGCGCCACCGCGCCGTGGCCCAGGGCCACCAGGCCCACGGCGGCAATCGACGTCACCTCGAAGGCGACGTAGAGGTTGAAGACGTCGCCGACGACCGCCACCGCGCCCAGCCCGCACGCCAGCGTCAGCCACAGCGGCCAGAAGAAGTCGCGCTCGTGGCCCGGGGGGAAGTAGCGCCACGCATGCACGGCGACGCCCGCGCCCACCCCGGCCACCATCGCCACCACCACGGCGGACAGGCCGTCCGCGTACAGGTCGATGCCCAGCGGCGCGCCCCACCCG
>NZ_JABXEO010000196.1:0-1927 GCF_013372585.1 Myxococcus sp. AM010 | reverse complement strand
GTAACCGTTCAGGGCTGGTGTTGAGGCCGGCGTCGCGGTGTGCAACCCGTGGCGGATGCGGACGAAACTCCCTGCGATGCTGGAATCGAAGATTGAACGGCTGGTCCACGAGTACCTGGTGGAGCAGCAACGCCTGGTGAAGGCGGCGGTGGAGCGCGCGTTCTCGGCGGTGGCTCCCGTGCCCTCCGTGGCGATGCAGCGGCGGGGGACGAGAGTCCGACGCTCTTCAGGTGCCGTCGCCGGCCTCGCGGAGCGGTTGCTCGAAGCGGTGCAGGCGTGTCCGGGCGAGACGATGACGGTCATCGCCGCGCACGTCGGAGAAAAGCCACGGGCGCTTCATCGACCGATGATGCGTTTGAAGCACGAGGGCCGCGTGCGCAGCGCAGGAGAGCGGAACGCGACGCGCTACTTCCCCATGGGAGGGAAGGCCACGTAGCACTCAGGGCGCGGCGAAGAGCGAGGGTGGGGGCGCCCCCGTCCGGGCGGTGGTGCAGCAGGCCGTCAGGAATTCGAGCACATTCTTTTCCTGCTTGCGGGCGGTGTGCGCCACCGTCATCACCCTCTCGGCGAAGAGGTTCCCCCGGGTGCTCTGCGTGCCGAAGCTTCGCTTGCGCCACAGGACGAAGGCCCGCAGCTCGCGCTCAGCGTGGTTGTTCGTGGGCTCGACTCCCTCCCTGTCGACGAAAGTCCACAGCGCCGCCCGGTGCTTGAGGATGTCCTCACAGGAGCCGGAGACGTGCGGCAGCCTCGCGGCCACCGCGCGCTCAAGCAGGGCTTCCACCTGGGCGCGTACCGGGGCCATGCGCCCTTGCAGCGCGTCCCGCTGCAATTCGCCGCTCCTGAGTTGTCCCCAGTAGTCGAAGAGGATGCCGATGTAGTCGAGGAGCTCGCGCCCAATCGCTCCGGCTGGCCCGTCGCGCTCCGAGAAGGAAATGGCCTTCCTCAAGAGGTGGGCCCAGCACACCTGCCGCGCTTCCATGGCCCAGAAATTCAGCGCGGTGGCGCGGTCGCTCACGAGGACACCGAGCTTCAGGCTGAAGAGCGATGCGAGCGTCCGCGACTTGCCGTCCGTCAGAATCTTGAAGACGGTGGCCATTGACGAGGCGATGGTCCACAGCGCGCGCGCCAGGCCCCCCTCAAGCCACTGGGTGCCGTCCGTGTGCTTCACCGGCGCCGACAACACCTGGGCCCAGGCCTCGTCCACCGCGGGCTTCACGGCCTCGCTGACGCGCGCCTCGACGGCGCTCACCGCCCCCAGGGAAATGTCGATGCCCAGCACATCCCCCAGAAGCCTCACTGTCGAGCGCCGACTCAGGTGGTAGACGCCCGTCAAAAGGCCAACGACGGCCGATAGCCGCGGGCCGAAGGGCGACGTCGGAATCGGCGCGGTGCTCGCCCACGTCTCATGGTTGCACGTGGGGCACTCCACGCCATGACGCACCCACTGCGTGACGTGGGCCTTGAGCGGCGGCAACTCCACGGATTGGTAGCGCCGCACCCGCGTGCCACCTTCGGGCGAGAGGGGAGCCCAGCAATTCTCACACGCGGACGGGAAGAGGTGCTTGAACTCACTCACCTTCTCCTCGGCAACCAGCGCGCGTGTCAGGCCTTGGTGTCCCGGCTGCCCCCCGCGCTTCTTCCCACTCCCGCTCTGCTTGCACCGCTCCGCCTTCTGCCCCGGCGTATCGCTCGACGGTGGCCGGTTCGTGTTGCCCGAGTTGCGCCGCAACTGCTCCCGCAACTCCTGCACCAGTCGAGTCAGCTCCTCGACTTGACGCTCGAGCTCCGCGATGCGCGCATCCTTGGGGTCGACCTCGGCCACGACACGTCGTGTCCCATGCCCCACGCCGCGTCAGCGAGCGACGAGCCTCCCGTCGGCTGCTGGCCTGCTCCTTCTTCAGCCGCCCATCCCACCTGAACGCTTACG
>NZ_JABXEO010000194.1:0-2229 GCF_013372585.1 Myxococcus sp. AM010 | reverse complement strand
CCTCGGGGCCCACTCCCATCCCCCTCAGGTGGTGTGCCAGTTGGTTGGCTCGCCGATTCAGCGCTTCGTACGTCAGCGTCTGCCCCACCGCCTCCACCGCCACCGCCTCCGGTGTCCGCTCCACCTGCGCTTCGAACAGCTCCGCCAGCGACGCGTCTCGCGGGTACTCCACGCTCCGCCCGCTCCACTCCTCCACCACCCGGCGCCGCTCCTCCGCCGACATCAACGACAGCTCCGACAACGTGCGGTGCTCGGGGACGCACAGCTCGCGCAGGAGTTGGCGGACCTGCGCCAGCATCCGCGTCGCGACTGCCGCATCGAAGCGCCTGGCGTCAAAGGTGAGGCGAAGCTGCCACTCGCGTCCCGGAACGGCGAGGATCGTCAGTGGGTGGGAGTCCACCTCGACGATGTACGGGCTGCGCACCACCAGCTCGTCCGACATCGTGGTGAGGCCCGCATCGCGCGGGTAGTTCTCGAAGACGACGAGGCTCTCGAACAGCGCGGGGCCCGGCGGCACGTCGCTCCAGCGGCGGACCTCCACCAGGGGCGACGACTCATACTGCCGCGCGTCCTGGAGCCACGCTTGGAGTTCCTTCAGCCACGACACCACCGGGCTGGCCCCGGGCAGCTTCACGCGAACGGGAATGGCGTTGATGAACAGGCCCGCCATCTGCTCGACGCCCGCCAGCTCCGGAGGCCGGCCTGAAACCGTCAGTCCGAACAGGACGTCGTCTTCGCCCGAGTAGCGGCCCAGCAGCAGCGCCCAGGCTGCTTGCAGCAGCGTGCCGCCCGTGACGCCGTGCCGGCGCGAGAACGCTCCGAGCGCCGATGTCTCCGCCGCGCTCATGCGCAGCTGAACTTCCCCCAGGAGCGTCGACGCTCGCGGCGCCCCACCGAAATCCAGCCGCGTGGGCTCCGTGAAACCCGCGAGCGCGCCACGCCAGAAGTCCCGGGCCGCGCCGAGGTCCTGCCGCCCCAGCCACGCAATGAAGTCCCGGTACGGGCGCACCTCGCGCCGAGGCAACGTCAAGCCACGCCGGAGCGCCTCGTAGCGGGAGAAGACCTCTCGCAACACCAATTGCGTGGACCAGCCATCCAGCAACAGGTGCGTCAGGCTGAACACCGCGCGCCACACACGCGCGCCCGTGCGCAGCAGCGTCAACCGGAAGCCTGGCGCACGGGAGAGCACCAGCCCTCGGCGGCGGTCCTCCTCGAAGAACGCGACCAGCCGAGCCTCCTGCTCCGCCGGAGACAGCGCGCGCAGGTCCTCGGTGGCGAAGGGCAGCGAGATTTCACGCATCACCGCCTGGAGCGGCGCCTCCAACCCCTCCCAGAAGAACGCGGTCCGGAGGATTTCGTATTGATCCGCCGTCTGCCGCCAGGCCTCCGTGAAGGCGGCTTCGTCCAAGGGGCCTTCGAGTTCGAAGGAGATTTGATTGAAGTACGGCTGAGTCTCTCGCTCCTGAAGATGGGAGATGAGGATGCCGTGCTGAAGCGATGACAACGGGTAGACGTCTTCGACATCCTCCTCGGACAGGCCCGCCACGGAGAAGCCGGAAGCGGGGGCGGATGAGCGTTCGGCGTCGGGCTCGGCGTCGGCGGTGGGAGCATCGCCCGCCACCGCGGCCAGGGTCGCCACGGTTGGATGATCGAAGAGCTGCTTCACCCGGAAGTACAGGCCCGCTTGCTCGGCACGCGAGACGACCTGGATGGCGATGATGGAGTCACCGCCCAGCTCGAAGAAGTTCTCGTGGATGTCCACCTGGGACCGGCTCAGCACCTGTTCCCAGATGGCGGCCAGGGCCGCTTCCTTCGCGTCGCGAGGCCCCTCGAATGGCCGCGACACATCCTCCGAACGCTCGGGCGCTGGCAACGCGCGCCAGTCCACCTTGCCGTTGGGCGTCAGCGGCAGGGCGTCCAACATCACCAACGTCGAAGGCACCATGTGCGCCGGGAGCCGCTGCTGGAGGAATGCACGGAGCGCGGCCGGGTCCGGCGCCGGCTGCGCCGCGGGGGTGGCATAGGCCACCAACCGCTTGCCGCCAGCTCCCTCCTCCCGAGCAACGACGACGGCATCCTGGACTTCGGGGTGCTCGCGCAGCACCGCCGCCACTTCCCCGGGCTCCACCCGGTAGCCTCTCACCTTCACCTGGAAGTCCGTCCGCCCGATGAACTCCAGCCTCCCATCCCCCAACCACCGCACCTTGTCCCCCGTGCGGTACAGCCTCC
>NZ_JABXEO010000193.1:0-2443 GCF_013372585.1 Myxococcus sp. AM010 | reverse complement strand
CCGATGAGCAGCAGGGAGATGGACGCGCCGCCGCCACCGCCGCCGCCGCCGCCGCCACCGCCGCAGCCGCCCGCGCCGCCCGCGCCACTGCCGCCGCCGCCCGCGACGCTCACGTTGTCGATATTGCAGCTTCCGCCAGACCCGCCGCCGCCGCCGCCGAAGCCCGCCGTGCCGCCGCCGCCGGGCTCGCCTTGCTGTTCGGCGGCCCAGGTCCCGTCGAGCAGCACCCCCAGGCCCGCGCCGCCGCCACCCGGTGCGCCGGAGCCGCCTTCCGCGCCGCCCTGGCCCGGTCCGCCCGGGGCTGGGTTGCAGACGCACTCACGCCCGGAGCACGCGGCGTCCGGCGCATCACCGCCCGCGCCGCCCGCGCCGCCCGTCTCGTCGGGCCCGCCCGTGCCGCCATCCCGTCCAGGATTTCCGCCGCTGCTGCCAATCACCCCCCAGCCGCCCGTGGGCTGGGTGTCATCCGGGCAGGTGATGGAGGCAGGTGTCCCGCCCTGGCCCGTATCGGAGTTGCCGACGCCGCCGCTCTGCCCTTCGCCTCCGTCCGGGCCCCCCAGGCCCGCGTCCCCCGCCGCTCCAGGGGCGCCCTGGCCACCCGCGCCCGCGGCCAGGGTGACGTGGCGCAGGCGCACCCCGGAGGAGTCCACCATGCGCACGGCGATGGAGGGCTCACCGGGGCCGGTCGCGGTGGCGGCGCTGACCTGCACGTACTCCATCAGCACGCCCGCGTCCTGGAGGCCCTGCACCGTCAACCCCAGCGTGCCGGCGTCGAACATGGCCACGTGGGTCGCGGCGCGGCGCCAACCGCTACTGCGTCCGGCATAGCCGCCGTGCAACGAGACGGGGACGTCCAGCACCAGGCCCGCCTCGTCATAGGCGCCGCCCGCGAGGAAGAGGTGGCGCGGGCCGCCGTCCAGCTCGCGCAGCATCGCCAGCGCGCGGCCCACGGTGCGCAGCGGCGCCTGCCGGGTGCCCGTGCCCGCGTCGTCATCCCCATCCATGGGGTCGATGAAGAGCCCCGCGTCCGCCTGGCCGTCCACGCCGTCACAGTCGGTGTCGGCGAAGGCGTCGTCGGGAAGGTCCTCGCCGGGGACGGGGGTGCAGGCGGCGACGTTGGGCTCACAGCGTCCCTCGTCGCTGCAGCGCTGCCGCGCGCCGTCGAAGTCGTAGCAAGCGCCCGCGCCGAGCGCCGCCACGAGCGCGGTGCCCGTGGCGCCGAGCATCCTGGTCTTCCGCATGACTCTCCTCGAATTCAAGGCAACGTCCCGGACAGGCCCACCATGCCCCCACCGGGGACCACGGCGGCGGAGGGCTGCACCTTCGCGGGCAGCTCACCGGGCAGCAGGAACATCACCGCGCCCGCCACGAGCCCCGCGGCGCCCAGTCCAAAGGCCACCCGGCTCAGCGTCTGCGCCCGGCGGCCCGACGACGCGAGGCCATCCGCGTCGTCCAGCGGAGCATCTGGCGTGCCGTCCTTGTCGAGCCGCGAATACCTGTCACCCGCCTGCAGGTAGAAGACGGTGCCCACGCCGGCCAGCGCCGCGCCGCCCACGGCGGGCAGCCACGCCCAGCGGCGCAGCGGGCGGAGGGGCTCCGGCTCCAGCTCCGGGGCCAGCGGCTTCGCCTCCACCACTGCCACGGGCAATGGGGGCGGCTCGGCTTGGGGCGGCGCTGGCGGCGGGCCGCGCAGGGCCGTCTGCGCCACGGGCAACACCGCGTCGAGCGATTGGGTGAGCGAGTCCAGCAACTGGTCCTCGCTCACGCCGGGGATGAGGTGCTCGGTGACGAGCGCGCCGTCATTGGCGGTGTAGACGCGCGCGCCCGTGCGGTAGCCGCTGAGCAGCTGGCCCAGCTCCGTCACCAGGACGAGCTCCGTCTTCCCCGCGGCGCCCAGTGAACGGATGCACGCCGCCGCCGTGCGGTTGCAGCGCAGCAGCGGGCGGCGCTTGGACGCGGACAGCTTGCGGGTGATGTCCTCGATACGGACCACCACCAGCCCACGGGCCCGGAGCTGCTCGGCCACGTGCTCCTGGGCGAACTCGACGACGTGGGAGGGAGCTCCCGCCGCGTCAGGCGGCGCGACCAGGACGGACAGGGGCGGCGGGGGAGGAGCCGCGGCGGGCGCCTGGGTGGCCAGGGTGAGCGCGGCGAGGAGGGAGATCCACACCCGAACACTTTCCCCCCGACCGGACCTCCTCGCAAGGTCGGGAATCACCGCTCGTGCTTCAGGTGAAACCCGCAAGGGCGGAGCGCGTGTGGTGGGAGGCCGCCCCACCGGCCCGGGGTCGTTTCCGACGCGCCGGGGCCGGGGCGTGGCTTCAGCGCCGGGGCCGCTCCGACGGCGCCGGGCGAATCTGCGTCTTCTCGGAGCCGCCATTCGAGCCCTGGGTGCCGTCGTCGTCTTCATCGGACTCCGGCGCGGGGCGGGACGGCGGGGGGC
>NZ_JABXEO010000192.1:0-2457 GCF_013372585.1 Myxococcus sp. AM010 | reverse complement strand
GGGCCTTCTCGCTCTCAGGTCTTCTGCGCACACAGAGCCGAACGGGAGGTGCCCCTGCTCTTTCTTCCCGTTCGCTTCGCGCCCGTCTGCTCTCCGACCTGATCGAGAATCACGAACCTCGGTTTAGACCTGACACGTCGTTCAACTTGGAATGGGCTGGCAATACCTTGAGCTTGCCTTTGCGCGAATCCCTCTCGCGCGGGCGCTCGGAGCTTCCCGTCCATGTCCAAGCTCCGGCCGGGGGCCTTCGCCTCGGTGGGGCTGAGGGTGGACAATGCGTGCTGACGCTCCGCTACACGCCGCGCGAGGCAACCTCCCCCGCGTGGGGAGAAGCGTCGAGCGATGAGCGCCCACGCCCTCCAGACGCTCCTCCGCTCTCTGTTTCAGGGCCCGAGGTGCACCCACGGCGATTGCGCCGCAAGGGGCCACGTCACGATGTCACGGAAGCCGGGCCTGGCACCGTGTCTGGAGCTGTTGGAGGTAGGGAGCGGAGTGCCTTCATCGGGATGCGCGCTCGGCCATGGAGTTCGGCGGCGAGCGCGGCAGGCCACTCGCGCGCCGGGGTAGCGGTTTCCCGCATACCGCGCTGCTTCCTGAGCACCCTGAAAGGAATTCAGTCTTCACGGCGCCTGCTCACACTCGACGTGAATGCGCAACTGCTATGGGTCCTCACCACACCCGGCCTGTCACGGTGCTTGCGGGAGTCAGGACCCGACGGGTGGACAGGCCACGCGCAGCCGATATTCTTCGCCCACCGTAGCGTTGGAGTTCGTGGACGGTATTCCACGGTGCCCACGCGCAGGCCGCTCGGGAAGCAACCCCCTTGTTCCCGGCGCTCGCGTGGAAGGAGTGCGGTTGCCCGGACGACCTTGGAGGTCCGGCGTGCGGCGGCTTCGTGGCATCGTGGGGGGCCCGCTCGGGCCCCGGGTGGCAGTCTCCCGGGGCCCGAGAGACCTCGTCCCTGCCGCCGCTACGGTGAGGGGGTCTCCGCCGCCTGGTTCGCTTCCACGCGCGTGAAGGACAGCAGGTAGGCGGGCTCGTCTCGCGTGCTCGCCTGTATCAACTCCTCCGTCAGCGCATGCAGGGGCCAGCGGTCCATGGACGCCTCGTGGAAGAGGGCCACCGCGCCTTCCAGCGCGCCGATTCGCGCCAGCGCCTGCTCGCGTCCGGCCTCGTCGCCCAGCTCCTGGGCGCCGCCGCGGATGAGCTGCAGGCCCACCATGCGCTCCACCATGGTGGGTTGTTCGGCCATGCGCGCGCCAATGTCGCGGGTGATGCGGCCCAGCCGCTTCCGGTCCTCGGGGGACAGCGCGCCCCGCGTGCCCACGTTGCGCGTGCGCAGCACCCACGAGCCCCGGTCCGTCACGCTGTGGGCCGCCACCGCCATCGCCGTGGCGCTGACATCCGGCACCCCCGAGCCCTCCAGCAGCTTCCGGGCCTCCTCGTACGTGCGGGTGAAGACGCCCTCGCGCCACACGGGCAGGGCGGCCACCTGCTCCAGGCGGTCCATCTCCGCCGCGCTCATCTCCGAGCCCGGCTCCGTGTCTCCCAGGAGCAGCAGCAACTGGAGCTGCATGGCGCGCGGGTGCGCGGCCGCCAGCGCCTCCAGCTTCTGGCGGAACACCGCGCGCGCTTCGTCATGGGAGGACTGCGGCAAGGCCTCGCCCCGGAGCACGTCCATCACCGCCACGAAGAGGGACGGGTCCTCCAGCCGAGGCACCTGCCGCAGCAGGAAGAGCGCCTTGTCCGCGTCCAGTCGCGGGCTGCCCAGGGCCAGCATCAGCCTCACGTCGTCCGACGCGGCGCGCTCCCAGGCGGCCTTCGCCGCGGCGGCGATGGCCGGGTCGGGCGGCAGCGGCGTGGCGCCGGGGAGCAGCGCGCTCTGCTGGAAGTCGGGCTGGCCCAGGTCCACCCAGGCCTGGCGGAACGCCTGCTGCCAGTCCATGCCGCTCCCGCGCCGCAGCTCGTACAGCCGCGCCAGCAGCTTTGCTTCCGAGGCGCCCGGCGCGGCCGCCTCCAACCGCCGGAGCGCGTCGCGGGCCTCGGTGTCCTGGCCTTCCTCCAGCGCGAGGCAGGCCTTCACGAGGAGCGCCGGCGCGTGCTGGGGCGAAAGCTTCAGCGCGGCCGCCAGCGCCTCGTGCGCCTGGACCCGCTGGCCCGTCGCGGCGGCCCGAGCGGCGCGGTCCGTCTGGACCAGCACCTCCATGGGGGCCTGGGACTTCGCTTGGGGCGTCTCGTGCGTGTGGTCCGCGTGGGACTCGCCATGCGCCTCGTGCGTGTCCCGTGGGGTGGAACCGGGCGATGAAGGCCGTGGGTTCCACAGGAAGAGCCCTCCGGCCAGCACCGCCACGCCGACGCCCGCGCCTCCCCACAGGACCTTGCCGCGTCGCCGGGGCACGGGGGCGTTATCGGAGGAGGAAGGGAGGGGAGGCGTCATCGGGTGGGCAGCTCCGCGAG
>NZ_JABXEO010000191.1:0-2488 GCF_013372585.1 Myxococcus sp. AM010 | reverse complement strand
GTCCAGGTGGATGCGTCCGGAGGAGGGGCGGGGCTGGGACTGCGGCGCATCCTGGAGCACAGCGATGTGGTGGCTGTCCGTGTGGCCGCTGGCCGTGAGTCACGAGTCCTGTGCGTGGTGGACCTGGGGGAGGCCCGCCGCCGCGCCGCACAACCCAAGTCGCTGCTGTTCTGTCTCCAATGAGGTCAGGGCCGGTGGATAGCCAGGTTTCCAACGCCATCATCAGCCGGCTCCGCGTGGGGACGATTACCCACGTCCGGATCTCCGGCGTCATCGACGAAACATTCCCACTGACGTCCGCCAGCCCGGAGCTGAGCGGGCTGCTGGTGGTGGACCTGGGGCAGGTGGAGCGCATCAGCTCCTTCGGCGTGCGGCGGTGGATTGAGTTCGCCGCCAAGCTGCCGCAGGGGGCCCTGGGCCTCTACGTGGTCCACGCGCCACCGGTCATCGTGGACCAGCTCAACATGGTGGAGGGCTTCGCTGGCGTCGCCCGCGTCCTCTCCGTGTTGGCGCCCTACACCTGCCGCGCCTGCAACGAGGACCGGCTGCGGCTGGTGAACCTGCTGGACGAGGCGCAGGTCATCGCCGAGGAGCGTGCGCCCGACCACGCCTGCCCCGTGTGTCAGGGGCCGCTGGAGTTCGCGGACCTGCCGGGGGAGTTCTTCGACTACGCGCGGCGGCAGCAGTTCGGCCAGGTGGACCCGGTCGTCATGCGCTACCTGCGCGCCAGCATGCCGGCGGAGCAGCCGGAGCTGACGCAGCACCTGAAGATCATCCAGGACGACATCACGTACATCACCCTGGCCAGCGCGCTGAAGGGCGACCTGAACGTGCGCCGGCTGGCGTCGGGCCTGGAGGGCCGCGTCGGCTTCGACTTCAGCCACGTCAGCGCGGTGGAGCCGGAGGCCCTGCCAAAGCTGGAGCAGGTGCTGGAGACGGCGGCGCAGGGCGCGCACGTGGCGTTGTGCCGGGTGCCGCCGCCCGCGCTGGCGGTGCTGGCGCGCTCGGCCAAGGTGTTGCCGGTGCGGCTGGCCACGCTGTGGCTGCCGTGTGACTGCCGCAACTGCGGGCAGGTGAGCCACCAGCGCCTCCAGGCCGCGGACTACCTGGCGAAGCTGCGAGCGCAGGCGGCCGGCGTGGACGTGCCGTGCCCCATCTGCGGCGGCAACGCGCGCGTCCCTCACATGCCCCAGCTCCAGGGGCTGCTGGCGCGGCTGCAGCTGACGGACCGGCCGCTGGAGGAGTTGGAGGCGCTGGAGACGCGCGCCCTCAGTCAGTACCTCTTCGGCGCCACGAACATCGACCCGGCGGCCCGCCAGGGCGCCTCCACGGACATCTCCAACTCGCTGGGCAGCACCAAGCTGAACATCATCCGGCGGCTGGGGCAGGGCGGCATGGCGGAGGTCTTCCTCGCCAAGCAGGTGGGCGTGAAGGGCTTCGAGAAGTTCCTGGTGATGAAGAAGATTCTCCCGCAGTTCGCGGAGAACCCCGAGTTCGTCGACATGCTCTTCGCGGAGGCCCGCGCCAACGCGCGGCTGACGCACCCGAACGTCGTGCAGACGTTCGACGTGGGCGTGTCCGACGGCGTCGCGTACATCCTCATGGAGTACGTGCGCGGGCCGGACCTGAAGAAGCTGGTCATCGAGCTGCGGCGCAAGGGCCTGGCGCTCCCGCTGGAGCACGCGCTGCGCATCGTCGCGGAGGTGGCCGCGGGGCTTCACTATGCCCACGCCTACGTGGACCCGGCGGGCACGCCGCACCCGGTGGTCCACCGGGACGTCAGCCCGCACAACGTCCTCATCTCGCTGGACGGCGCCATCAAGCTGAGTGACTTCGGCATCGCCAAGGTGGCGGGCGAGGAGCACACCCAGGCGGGCGTGCTGAAGGGGAAGATTTCGTACATCTCCCCGGAGGCGGCGTCCGGGCGCGCGCTGGACGCGCGCAACGACGTGTTCGCGCTGGGCGTGGTGCTCTTCGAGCTGCTCACCGGCACGCTCCCGTTCCGCAGGGACCACGACGCGGCGACGCTGCAGGCCATCGTCAGGGATCCCGCGCCCGTCCCTTCGCAGCTCAAGCCGAACATCCCCCAGGACGTCTCCGACCTCATCCTCCGCGCGCTGGTGAAGGACCCGGCGCGCCGCACGCCGTCCGCCGCCGCGCTGCGCGAGGAAATCGAAGCGGTGATGGCGCATCACCGGCTCAACTCGTCGCCCGCGGCGGTGGCCCAGTTCTTCCGGGACACGCTGGGGGACCGGCTGGTGGAGTTCGCGCCGTCCGCCATCAGCGGGACGGGGAGCCACCCGCGCCCGGTGCCCTCGGGCACGGGCAGCGGCAACGTTGGCGGTGGGGAGATGTCCGCGCCCATGGATGGACGGACGCCCAGCAGGGGCAGTGTGCCCGTGGCCGGTAGCCGTCCTGGGATGGGCGGCAGTGGCGGCCTTCCCCGCCCCGGCCCGCCGGTTCCTCCGCCCCCCCCTCGGCCCATGGG
>NZ_JABXEO010000190.1:0-2734 GCF_013372585.1 Myxococcus sp. AM010 | reverse complement strand
AGATGTGTATAAGAGACAGGCGCTTGCGCCAGGGCGCAATCCGTCCGGCCCCTCACCACCCTTCAGGTCCCAGCCAGGGTCTCCACCGCCCCGGCCGGGTCCTCGCTGTACCGCTACGTCTCGAGCGCGTTCGCCACCTGCCCGAGCAGGCGCAGCCGCGGCGCGTCCAGCTTGCGCACCGTGCGCAGCAGCCGGCGGACCTCCGGGCGCTCGCGGTATTCCGGCGGGTCCTCCGCCAGCGTGGGCGCGCCTTCCACGCCTGCCATTCCCAGCAGCACGTCCGACGAGCAGTTGAGCACCAGGCACAGCTTGCGCAACGTGCGGACGCTGGGGAGCATGTGGCCGCGCTCCAGGCGGCCATACACCTCGGTGGCGATGCCAACGCGCTCGGCCACGTCGGCCTGGGTCAGCTCCAGCCGTTGTCGCGCCGCGCGGACCGCGTTTCCAATGAGGGTTGCCAGTCGTTGTTCCATGGCGTGCGGAAAACCTGTCGAAAAGAGGGCTTCGTCCCCCCGCATCCAGGCGGAGAGGCACCGGGGAGAAGTGACGGCCGTTGGCTGCCTCGTGGAACACAGATTACGAGTGGGGTCTGACATTCCGGGGCTTCCGGGAGGGCCCGCTGGAGCGTCCGGAATCGAGCGCTTCATCCCCTTGAGACGGAGGTGTCTCGCGCGGCCCCCGTAGGTGCTCTGAAGCCGAAAATTCGGCCTGGGCGGCGTTGTCAATGACGGCCCGGGGCGCGCTGAAAAAAGCCCTGGTGTTTCCGTGGTTTACGAAGTGAGGACGTCTGACGTAGGGTGGGCCCCCCGGTAGGTACCGGGAATCCGGTGCAAACCCCCGGTGACTCGGATCCGCAGGCCGCGCCGCGTGCCTCGCGGGGAGGCTGTTGAGGTCGTGAGCGACGAGCGTCCGGACGCGCTGCTCAAGAGCGCACTCGAAAAGATCGTCTACTTCGAGGCGCGTGCCCAACAGCTCCACAGCGAGCTGACTTCGACACGCGAGGAGATGGAGCACCTCAAGCGCGAGGTGGCCCAGACGCATCAGCGTGAGCTGGGCCTGCGCCGTGAGGTCGCCGAGCTGGAGGTCCGCGCGGGTCGGCTCCAGGCCGAACGCGAGGAGCTGGCCCGGCTCAACCAGGCCCTGCGCGGCGAGCGGAACCAGATGATGGACAAGCTGCTGGACGTGGGGCGCATCCGCGCCTCCTCCCAGGAGCGTGACGACGAGGACGACGACCTGGGGCTCGACCTGGCGTCGTTCATCTCCCAGCTTCGCAGCGAGGTGCTGCTGCGCGGTGAGGCGGGGCCGGTGGCCCGCGGGCTGGTGGTCCCCACGCGGCGCTCGTCGTTGCCGCTGCGTGAGACGGCGGCCAGTGTTCCCCTGACGCCAGCGCCGGTGAGCGAGCCGCCCGTGGCCGCTGTCGTCGAGCACGACGGCCTGTCTCCGGTGGCGCGTGAGGCGCAGCGCTTCCAGCAGGCGGGGCGGCTGGGGGTAAGCGCGGCGCAGCACGCGGAGCTGTCCTCGCACGCGGGGTTCGGCGGGACGACGGATGAGACGCTGTTCGGGTTCTCCGTCCGCGAGCTGTCCGCGCAGGATGGCGCGGCCCGGGTGCGCGCCGCGGAGCGACTGAAGGCGCTGTCTCAGCCGGCCGCCGCGCCCGCGCTGGCGTCGGCGCTGCACGCGGAGACGGATCCGACGGCGCAGGTGGCGCTGCTCCAGGCGTTCGCGTCGCTGTGCCAGGAAGAGGGCGCGTCGGTGGTGTCGCCGCTGCTCGCGTCGCCGGTGCCGGAGGTGCGCATCGCCGCGCTCAAGGCGCTCCTGACGCTGGCCCCGACGGACGCGGCGCCGCACCTGGCGCAGGCGATGAAGGATCCGGACCGCTCGGTGCGCCGCCGCGCGTCGCTGCTGGCGCTGGGCCTGGAAGGGGAGACGGCGCGGCGGCTGGGCGAGGAGGCCATCCACGACGCGGATCCGGAGGCGCGCGCGCTGGCCGCGCTGGCGCTCGGGGCGGGCGCCGGGGAGAACGCGCGCACGCTGCTGCTGGGCGCCCTGGGTGACCGTGAGCAGCGCGTGCGCAAGGCGGCCGCGCAGAGCCTGTCGCGCATCCTGGGGCAGGACGTGTCGTCGGTGGTGGCCCTGGACGAGACGCACCGCCGCCGGGAGATCCGCCGGCTGGCGACGCTGCCCGTGAAGCCCGTGCGGGCGCGGCTGGAGCAGCCTCGTCCGGTGGCGGCTTCGGTGCAGGCGGTCGCGTCGGCAGTGGCTGTCGCCGCGGTGGTTCAGGCGCCGGTGGCGGCGGTCGAGCAGCCCGCCCTCGCGGTTGCGGCCGTGGGCGCCGCGAATCGGCAGGTGGTGACTGTCGGGCTCGCGCAGGGCGCTGGTCCGGTGGGGCCTGCGCAGGCGCGAGTGAGCCCCGCGGGAGCGCCGGTGGTCTCCACGCCCGCGCCGACTCAGCAGGCCGCGGCCCCCGTGCAGCGTTCTTCCGTGCCGACGCCGCAGGCCGCCACTCCAGCGCAGCGTCCGCCCGCGCCGGCTCCGCAGACCGCCGCCTCGGCGCAGCGTCAGCCCGTGCCGGCTCCGCAGGCCACCCCAGGCGACTCCAGTCCCGCGCAGGCTCCGCGCGCCCCGGCCGCTCGCCTGTCCCCCGTCCAGGCGGCCCTGGTGGCCATGGGCGCGGTGCCCGGGCAGGCCGCCCCCGCGCCGCGTGTCCCCGCCGCCGCCGCGGCGCCGCCCCGCC